>SVGI01000065.1 GCA_015056385.1 Clostridiales bacterium | reverse complement strand
AAGGGCACTAAGGTTTTTGCTTTGGGCGGTAAGATCAATAACGTTGGTCTTGTTGAAATCCCCATGGGTACAACACTTCGTGAGCTTATATATGATATCGGCGGCGGAATACCCGGCGGAAAGCAGTTTAAGGCAATTCAGACAGGCGGACCTTCAGGCGGATGTCTTACAGCAGAAAGCCTTGACGAGCCTATCGACTTTGATAACCTTGTTGCTAAGGGCTCCATGATGGGCTCAGGCGGTGCAATCGTTATGGACGAGGATAACTGCATGGTAGACGTTGCAAAGTTCTACATGGAATTTATTTGTGATGAATCCTGCGGTAAGTGTACAGCATGCCGTATCGGTACAAAGAGAATGCTTGAGATCCTTACAAAGATCACACAGGGCAACGGCACAATGAACGACCTTGAGGAGCTTGAGGAGCTTGGACGTACAGTTAAGGAAAACTCACTTTGCGCTCTCGGTCAGACAGCTGCAAACCCCATCATTTCCACACTTACACATTTCAGAGATGAATATCTTGCTCATATCGTTGAGAAGAGATGCCCCGCAAAGGTATGTAAGAATCTTATGCAGTACACTATCGACCAGGATAAGTGCTTTGGTTGCGGTGTTTGCGCAAGAGCATGTCCTGCAAACTGCATCGTAAAGACAGACTATACAGCCCCCGGCAAGAAGCTTCCTTCATATCAGATCGATGCTTCCAAGTGCGTAAAGTGCGGTGCATGTATTGCTACATGTAAGTTCAAAGCAATTTTCAAGAAGTAATTGGGAGGACTATATAATGGCTAAAGTAAATATTAAAATCGAAGGTGTCTCCTATCAGGTTGAAGAGGGTATGACTATCCTCGAGGCTGCAAAGGCTTGCGGTTATGAAATCCCTTCTCTTTGTGCCTTTAATCACGGCGAATGCTCAAACGCTTCCTGCCGTGTATGCCTTGTAGAGGTAAAGGGTGCAAGAGGCCTTGTTGCTTCATGCGTATATCCTGTAAACGAGGGTATGGAGGTTTATATTTCTACTCCCCGTGCAGTTGAAGCACGCAGAGCATCAGTTGAGCTCCTCCTTTCAAACCATAATAAAAATTGTCAGCAGTGTGTAAAGAACGGCCAGTGCGAGCTTTTGCACGTTGCTTCTATAACAGGCGCACGCGAGGGAAGATTCAAGGGTGTAAAAACACCTGTTACTATTGATACACTTACTCCCTCAATCGTTCGTGATACGTCAAAATGTATTCTTTGCGGACGTTGCGTTGAAAGATGTAAAAATGCTCACGGCTTGGGTATTCTCGGCTTTGAAAACCGTGGCTTCAAAACTATCGTTGCTCCTGCAGAAAACCGTTCAATGGCAAATTCACCCTGTATTCTTTGCGGTCAGTGCGTAAGCGTATGCCCCACAGGCGCTCTTACAGAAAAGTCCGAAATCGGTCTTATCGACGCAGCTATGAAGGCAGGAAAGCACGTTGTTGTTCAGACAGCACCTGCAGTACGTGCAGCTCTCGGTGAAGAATTCGGTATGCCCGTAGGAACAGCTGTTACAGGAAAAATGGTTGCAGCACTCAAGCGTCTTGGCTTCAATAAGGTATACGACACAAACTTCGGTGCAGACCTTACTATTATGGAAGAGGGAACAGAGCTTCTTTCAAGAATCAAAAACGGCGGCGTTCTTCCTATGATTACATCCTGCTCACCCGGCTGGATCAACTATGCGGAATATAACTACGGCGATCTTTTGGATCACCTTTCATCCTGCAAGTCTCCCCACCAGATGCAGGGCGCAATAATCAAATCCTACTACGCTGAAAAGAATGGCATTGATCCCAAGGATATCTTTGTTGTATCAATTATGCCCTGTACAGCTAAGAAGTTTGAAAAAGAGCGTGATGAAATGCAGAAAGACGGCATCAAGGATGTTGACGCAGTTCTTACAACACGTGAGCTTGCCCGTATGATCAAGCGCGCAGGTATCATCTTCAACCGTTTGCCCGACGAAGAATTCGACCAGGATCTTATGGGTGAATACACAGGTGCAGGTGTTATCTTCGGTGTAACAGGCGGCGTTATGGAGGCTGCTCTCCGTACAGTTTACTACGTTCTCACAGGTAAGGAGCATGACGCTATTAAGTTCGAGGATGTTCGTGGCTTCGACGGCGTACGTGAGGCATCCATTGATATCAACGGTATGACAGTTAACGTTGCTATCGCTCACGGTATGAAGAACGCAAAGGTTCTTATGGATGATATCCGTGCAGGCAAATCCAAATATCACTTCATTGAAATCATGGGTTGCCCCGGCGGATGTATCAACGGTGGCGGTCAGCCTATCGTAAGATCCTGCTTCCTTCCCAACGAGGATGATGATATCGTCGACACATACAGAGAGAAGAGAGCAAAGGCTCTTTACAGTGAGGATGAAAGGCAGACACTCCGTCAGTCTCATAAGAACACACAGGTTAAGGCACTGTATGATGAGTTCCTTGGTGAGCCTAATTCACATAAGGCACACGAGCTTCTCCACACAACATACTCTGCAAAGGTTGGTTTTAACGACTGATAAATAAAATACAGAGATAAAGACCGAGGAAATATCCTCGGTCTTTTTTATAACAAATGATAGAAAAACAGACCTGTATGCTTTTACAGGTCTGTTTTTTACTTAAATAATATGCTTTCAGCTTTCTATTTCCTTAATTGAGCCAAGTCCGTTTATGGTGGGAATAATTCTGTGGGGGGCGCCTGCATATTTAAGGGTTGCCAGGCCGTTAAGCTCTGCCTTAAGCTCCTCTGTTACGTAAGCGGTATAGGATGATGCTCCGAAAAGGGTAATGTTTGTTTTTCGTGTAACCAAATTAATAGCGTCTATTTTGGATACTCCCTTGATTATTACATTGCATACGTCGGCTCTTCCGTAGAATTTTATACCGTCCTTTCCGGTACATAAATAATTGAATTCTTTGGTTTCGCCTATATGCATTTCACCGTTTATAATACCGTTTGAGGTTACGGAAAGCCCTTCAACAGATGAAAGCTTAACGTTAACGTCAAAGGCACCGTCAATTAAAATATCGTCAATGGGTACGCCTACCGTTATTTTGAACTCGGTAGGGGCGTATCTGTATGATTCCTCGTGAGAGGGTGAAATGCTTATTTTACCGTCTGTTATATCCACAGTAAGCAGCTCTAATATATTTTGGTCTGATGATATTATAAGGCTGTTCGCAAGGTCTTCGTTTACCTCAAGCATACCTGCCTCAAACAGAAAATTTATTTCCTTTATGCTCAAAGAATATACATCATCTGAAAGCCCGTATTCGGCTGATGCTACTACTCCGTTTCCGCTTACCTTTTTTCCGGGTGTAATTTTATCAAGTAAATTACCTTCACAGCCGGTAAACAATGTAAGCATGAATATTGAAATACAAATAAGTAAAATGCTTTTTATAATCTTTTTCATATTAGTAACTGTGGCTTTCGCTTGTGGAAAGCCTTCCTTTCTTGGGGGACTGGGGCTGGTTTTACGTCGTAAAATCGATGCCGCAACCGTGGCGAAAGCCAATATTTTCACGCTATCCTCGCGCAAGCTTTACGGCATAATCGTATGCGTATACAAGCTCATCTATTGAACAGTGATTTTGAACGAAATGTGTTGTACAGAATAAAAGGCGCTTATCTCTGAATTTTTCAAACAGCTCATCTAACTCCTGCTTGATAAGGGGATAATTATTATACCCCAGAACAGACTGAATACATAATCCGCCAAACACGGCAAAGGAATTACTGTATTTTTCAAGATATACGTCATAGCTCATTCCGGCAGATTTCTGGAACGGATGCACTGCGTCATATCCGAGCATTTCAACACCGTCCAGAATAGACATAATATTCCCGTCTGAATGCAGGCTTGCAAATTTGTTTCTCTTTTTTATATTTTCCACCATTGTTTTATGGCAGGGGAATATCATATCCCACCAAAGCTTAGGGTCAAACATAAGGGATCTCTGTGAGCCCCAATCGTCCGAAACATGAATCATATCAAGGCCAAGATTGCAAAAATTGTTTATAACTTTTACATTGAATTCGGCCTGCCTTCTGTAAACCTCCATAAGCTCTTCAGGGTAAAGCATCATATACATAAGGTGGTTTTCTATGCCAAATACACCGTTCAGCGCCTCAAAAATACCGTCTGTCTGCATATAACAGAATCTCTCTCTTGCCTTATGGTGCGCCACCTGAGCTATTATGCTTTGGTATGCCTCCTCATTATCCGCATCATTGGTACTGAAATTAAGAAGTATGTCCGGCGTAAGCTCCTCATCTTCTATTTGCCTGCGTATCTCATCTGTATTAAATGCAGAGGGACCTCCGAATATATGCGCCATATCAAACTCATAGGCGTCCTCAAAGGCTGCTATTGAGCCAAAGCGCTCGGATATACACTGG
>SVGI01000013.1 GCA_015056385.1 Clostridiales bacterium | reverse complement strand
CAGGTATAGTTCCTGATATGGTTACAATTTCAAAATCCATCGGCGGTTACGGTGTACCTCTTGCGCTTACACTCTTTAAGCCTGAGCTTGATATTTGGGCACCCGGTGAGCATAACGGTACATTCCGCGGCAATCAGATCGCATTTGTTGCAGCTAGGGCCGCTCTTGAGCTTATGCTTAAGGATAATCTTGAGGCAGAGGTAAGAAGAAAGGGCGAAATTGTCAAAACGTTCCTTAAAGATGAAATTGCTACCCTTGATTCAAGAATAGAGGTAAGGGGTGTAGGCCTTCTTTGGGGTATAGATATGGTTAAGATACCCAATATAAGCAAAAAGGTGATTGCGCAGTGCTTCAAGAGAGGCCTTATTATTGAACGTGCAGGCAGAAATAACGATGTTATTAAGGTTATGCCGCCCCTTATCATCTCTGATGAGAATCTCCGAAAGGGTCTTAACATAATTAAGGAATCGATAATTGCAGTTTTGAACGAAAACTGATAGGGAGCATAAATGGCAAATTTTAAGTATGTGATGCGTGTTTTGAGCGGTGTAAAGCTGAAAAAATATTTTAACGTGCTGGACCGTATTCAGAAGCGCAGCGGCAAAAACAAGATATTTCTTTTCTTTGATACAATAAACTGCGCCGTAAGATACGGTGCAGGCTATTATGACTACCTCATATTCGGTTTTCATGATATGAACTCAAGGCAGAGAAAAACCTATCTTACACGTATGAAAAACAGAAAGGCTATTGCCTATCTGAATAATGCGGAATACACGTACATTTTCAATGAAAAGAACGTATTTAACAAGCGTTTTATAAACTATCTTAAGCGAGATTTTTTAGATGTTGCAGAGATGAATCTCGAAAGCTTCAAAGAATTTGCGAAGGATAAGAAGGTTATATTTGCAAAGCCCAATTCCTCTGAAAGTGGTAAGGGTATAGAACGCCTTCTTGTAGAAAACTTTGCTTCTCTTGATGATATGTACGCTTATATTACGGATAAATCCAAGAATTTTGGAGTTTTAGAGCAGGAGATAATTCAGCATCCCGAAATGGCAAGGCTTTATCCCTTGGCAGTAAACACTATAAGAATAGTAACTGTTGTGGGTAACGACGGTACAGATGCTCACTGCGCCTACGCAACCTGCAAAATGGGTAACGAAGGTAAGTTTGTAGACAATATGGAAAACAGCGGTCTTGCTTGTCCTATCGACCGTTCGACAGGCCGCATCTGCGGTGTTGCCCATACATCAGCCCTTATAAATTACGAAAAGCATCCCTATACGGGTATTGAACTTGTTGGGTATGAGGTGCCCTTCGCCAAGGAGGCTGTTGACCTTTGTCTTAAGGCCGCCCTTGAGGTGCCTGAGATGCGTTATATTGGCTGGGACGTTTGCATTACTCCCGACGGTCCCGCTATTATAGAGGGTAATAATTATCCCGGCTACGATTTCTGGCAGCTTCCAGAGCATACGCCCGATAAGATAGGCCTTTTGCCTTTCTTACAGCAGTTTGTCCCAGGGCTTTAATATTGACAGGTATGGATGCATCTTGACAGTATATTTTTTTAGACAGAGAGGTTAATTATTGTGGCTGCTATTCTTGATAAAGAGATACATGCAAAAAAACTTCGGGAATACTATCTCGAAAATTATGGCGAAAAAGAAACGGACATATGGTATGAAAAACCTGCAGTGATTGTTTGTGTGTTTGGCCGTGATAATTGCATAATTACGCTTATAAGTCATATACTTACTGGAGAAGTAAAAGAAAAGGTAGAAAAATTATAACAAATAGCCGGTGGAGAATCAGTCGATTTTCCATCGGCTTTTTATTTTGGTTTTAGTATTACAATGATGTGAACTGAACTTGTTGTTGTCAAAAAATGAAGAAATGTATATAATCACAAAAAAGCCGTAGTCGAAATCAACTACGGCTTTTTCAGCTTTAATTATTCAAATCATCAGATGCCTTTTTTAGCTTCTTCGATCTGCTGTGCGTTTGTCTGGTTGCTTACGGGAACATAGCCCTTAAGGGGAAGAATCTTCTCGTTAATAGCATCAAGAATCCAGGATGCCTGGGGGAAGAAGTAATTGTCAAGCTCGTAAGCAGGTGTGATCCAGTTCTTTGCGCCAACAACAACGGGCGGTGCATCGAGGTAATCGAATGCAAGTTCTGTGATGTTACGTGCAATGTCGTTAAGGAAGCTTCCGCGCTCGCAAGCATCACTTACGAGAACAAGACGGCCTGTCTTCTTTACAGATTCAAGGAGGAGATCGTAGTTGAAGGGAACGAGTGAACGTGCGTCAACAACCTCAGCCTCAATGCCGAATTCGTTCTTAAGTCTGTCTGCTGCAGGGAGTACTCTGTAGAGAGAAGCACCGATGTTAAGAATTGTGATATCCTTACCCTCGCGCTTGATATCGGGCTCGCCGATCGGAATCTCATAGTAGCCCTCGGGTACGCCTTCCTCGTGGAACTGCTCACCAACGTCGTAAATTCTCTGGCTTTCGAAGAAGATAACGGGGTCTGTTCCTGAAAGTGCTGTGTTGAGAAGACCCTTTGCATCATAAGGTGTTGCAGGGAAGCAAACCTTGAGGCCGGGGATGTGAGCTGTAAGAGATGTCCAGTCCTGAGAGTGCTGTGCGCCGTACTTAGAACCAACGGAGATTCTCAAAACAACGGGCATCTTAAGGAGTCCGCTGCTCATTGCCTGCCATTTTGCAAGCTGGTTGAATACTTCATCGCCTGCACGGCCGATAAAGTCGCAGTACATAAGCTCAACAAGAGCTCTGCCGCCGCACATTGCATAACCAACTGCAGTACCAACAATAGCTGCCTCGGAAATAGGTGCATTGAAAAATCTGTGATAGGGAAGAGCCTCTGTAAGACCTCTGTATGCAGCGAATGCGCCGCCCCAGTCACGGTTGTCTTCGCCGTATGCGATAAGTGTGGGGTCTGTGTAGAATGCGTGAGCAACTGCCTCGAAGATACCGTCACGAAGCTGATATGCCTGATTCTTTGATACGGGCTTGCCGTTCTTGAATGCATAACGCTCTTTCTTTGCGATCTGAGCAACACGGGGGTTTTCCTCATAGGGCATGTTAACGTCAGGCTTTCTGTCGTCAAGAGCGGGCTTTGATTCGTTGGAGTACATAATGTCTGCGATTCTTGTGGGGCAGGCATTAAGGTCCATTCTGGGAGAGATTTCATCGTTGATGCAAAGCTTAACGATTTCTGTGAGCTTCTTTATGATGCGCTCTTTAATCGCTACTGTACCATCTTCACCAAGAACACCTGCAGCAGCAAGCTGTGCGGAGTATTCCTTGATGGAATCCTGCTCTTCCCAAGCTGCGATTTCTTCCTTTGTTCTGTATGTAGAAGCGTCAGAGGGGGAGTGTCCGCCGAAACGGTATGTAACAACGTCCAGCATTGCAGGACCTTCACCCTTGAGGAGAAGCTCTTTTTTGCGCTTCGTAGCATCAATAACAGCAAGGGGGTTGTAGCCGTCAACTCTCTCGGAATGGAGCTGGCTTTCTGTAACACCTGCACCCAAACGTGCGAGGATGCCGTATGCCATTGTTTCGCCGTTTGTCTGGCCGCCCATACCGTATGTGTTGTTCATTACGTTGAAGAGGATGGGGAGGCCGCCCTTATATTCATCTTCCCAAAGCATTCTGTACTGATCCATAGCAGCAAAGTTAAGAGATTCAAGAACAGGACCGCAGCCGAGTGAACCGTCGCCGAAGTTAGCGATTACGATACCTGGCTTCTTGTTGCACTTTTTGTAAAGAGCAGCACCTGTTGCAACGGGGCCTGAACCACCAACGATAGCGTTGTTGGGATAGATACCGAAGGGGAGGAAGAATGCGTGCATTGAACCGCCCAAGCCGTGTGTGAAGCCTGTGTCACGTGCGAAGATTTCAGCCAAGATACCGTAAAGGAGGAAGCTTTCTGCAAGATCCTTTACGTTATCTGTGGGAAGGTATTTTTCAACGATAGAAAGTATTCTGCCGTTATCGAATTCCTTCATTATATTCATAAGCTCTTCATCTGAAAGCTTGTTGATAGCTGAAAGACCCTTTGCGATGATTTCGCCGTGGCTTCTGTGTGAGCCGAAAATATAGTCGTCAATTGTGAGGTGGAATGCCTGACCGACAGCAGCTGCTTCCTGACCCATAGAAAGGTGAGCAGGGCCGGGGTTGTCGTATGCAACGCCGTTGTAGGAGCCTTCACGCTTGATAGAGTTAAGCATTGTTTCAAATTCTCTGATAACGTACATATCGTTGAAGATTCTTACAAGCTCTTCATCTGTGTACTCGCCGCGTACCTCGGATACTGTTTTTTTATACTGGTTGAGGGGAATATCCTTGAATTTAAGATATCCGCTTTTCCTCAATTCGTTAGGATCAACATATTGATTCTTAGGCATGATTTATATCTCCATTCCTTATTATATTTCAAAAATTGCTTCTCTGAGAATTTCGGAAACGGTGGGGTGGGGGAATACTATTTCCTTGATATCGTCCACACGCATTTCGTTTTCGATCATCATTGCGGCACCGTAAATGATTTCGGATGAGGGGTTACCCAGCATATGAACGCCGATTACGGTGTTGTATTTTTTATTGACTATTATCTTGCAAATTCCGTCTGCGCCTTCGTTTTCTGCAACAAATCTGCCGGAGTAACGCATAGAAATCTTTGCAACCTCATAATCTATACCTGCAGCCTTTGCCTGTGCCTCATTCATTCCGCACCATGCAACCTCAGGATTTGTGTATATGATAGAGGGAATAGCGTCGTAGCGCATCATATCCTTCTTACCAAGCATATTGTTTACGCAAACCTCAGCCTCTCTGTATGCTGTGTGTGCAAGCATGCTTGTACCGTTTGCGTCGCCTGCGCAGTAGACGTTGGGAACGTTGGTTTTGCCGAATTCATCAACCTTAATTGCTCTTTCGGCGTTAACACCGATGTTTTCAAGACCTATGCCTGCAACAGAGGGACGTCTGCCTATGCAGCAAAGCACCTTTTCTGTTTCGAGCTCTGCCTGTGCGCCATCCTTTTCATAAACAACCTTGCCGTCGCCAACTGAAACAGCCTTTGTATTGAGAAGGAATGTAATACCCTTTTTCTCATACTCCTTCTGAAGCGTAGCTGCAAGCTCGTCATCAAGAGGTCCGCCGATTTTGGGGAGCATTTCGATAACAGTTACCTTTGTTCCGATGGAGTTGAAGTATGAAGCCATTTCAAGGCCGATAACGCCGCCACCGATAACTGCAAGAGTTTTGGGCTGCTGAAGCTTTGCATCAAGAATCTCACGGTTTGTGCATACAAAGCCCGTTGTAATGCCCTCGCGCAAGCCGGGAATAGGGGGCACAATAGCCTCGGAGCCTGTTGCAAGGAGAAGGTGCTTTGCTGTGTATTCATCTGCACCTACTGCAACAACGTAGCCCTCGGCAGTTTTGCCCTTGATTTTAGCCTCACCCTCTACAAGCGTAGCGCCGCAAGCCTTAAGCTGAGCGCGAATGCCTGAAACAAGCACGCGAACAACCTTATCCTTTCTTGCTGCAACTGCAGAGTGGTCGATAGAAACATTTTCTACTGTAAGACCGTATTTTTTACCTTCCTTTGCGTGATCGAACATCTTTGCAGAGTAGAGGAAGGATTTTGTGGGAACACAGCCCTCGTTGAGGCAAACACCGCCAACCTTGTTTTTTTCGATAACGAGAGTTGACATTCCTGCCTTTGCTGCACGCTCTGCACCTAAATATCCGGCAGGGCCTGCGCCGATTACTATAAGATCGTATACCATATTATGCTCCTCCTTATGCGTTCAAAAGAGCGTAAACGTCGAAGTTTTCAAGGTACTTGCAGAGATCCTGGAGGAATCTTGCTGCAGGTGCACCGTCAACAACTCTGTGGTCAATAGTAAGAGAAAGACCCATAGCCTGATAATATTCGGGCTTGTCGCCGCCGTTTTTGATTTTCCACGTAATGTTATCAACACCGAGGATAGCAACCTGCGGGGGGTTGATAATGGGAGTGAAGGATTCAATACCCAGTGAACCGAGGTTGGTTACTGTGAATGTGCTGCCTGAAAGAAGGTCGGGGCTGATAGTACCGGCTTGTGCAGATTTGGCAAGGGCCTTTGTCTGTGCGGAAATATCAAAGAGGCTTACCTTGTTTGCGCCAAAGAGAGTGGGAACCATAAGTCCGCGCTCTGTATCAACTGCAATACCAAGGTTAACGCCGTTAAATCTTCTCAATGTAGTACCGTCAATAAAATGAGCATTGATATTTGTGTGCTTTGTAAGTACACGTGCTACTGCAAAGAGTATAATATCGTTAAGTGTAACGTTGGGAAGATTGTTTTCCTCCTGAACAGCCTTAAGATGCTTTCTGAAGTTAAGAATAGAAGTTGCATCAAAGGATGTGTTAAGTGTAAGCTGAGCCATGTCAGACATAGAAGCATGCATGGTTTTAGCAATGGTTTTCCTGATTGTTGTAAGCTTTTCGTCAACGTATTCGGGAACAACAGGTGTGTTTTCAACAGCTGCAACCTTGGATGTAAGATCGCCTGTGGAAATACGGGAACCAATGCCTGTTCCTGCCATTGAACTATTTGCCTTGCCGATAGCGCCTGCTGTTGTAGGTGCGCCCTGAGCAATAAGGCGTTCGATATCACGCTCGATTATACGGCCCTGGGGACCGGTAGGAGTTGCAAAGGAAACGTCGATTTTTGCCTTGTCTGCAAGCATACGTGCTCTGGGAGAAATGAAAATTTTATCTCCTGCGCTTTCGGGCGCAGTTGTGGCAACAACCTCTTCCTTAATTTCAACCTTGACCTCCTCCTGCTTTACTTCTTCGGTATTGGCGTCGGATGCTGCAACGAGGGAAGAAATATCTTCACCGTGCTCACCTATTACCATAACGTTGAGAAGGCAGGGGATATCCTCACCCTCCTCGTAAAGTAATGCAAGGACTTCGCCTTCGTTTTTACATTCCTCGTCAAAGGTGGATTTGTCTGTCTCGTAGTTAAAGAGAAGATCGCCGATTTTTACCTTGTCGCCAACCTTAACATACCACTTTGAGAGAATACAGCTTTCAACTGTGTTACCTTGTTTTGGCATTACAATAGCTACTGCCATGTATGTAACCTCCTGATTAGTGAGTATTTTTTACATAAAAAAACCGGTTTTTAAGATTACTCTTAAACACCGGGAGATATTATACCACATTTTGTCGTAAATCTCAATGAAAAAACGCTGTTGATAATACTTTTACGCACGATAAAACGCGAAAAATAATGATAATATTTCATAGATTAATAATTGCGAATTATTCCGCAATTATTTCGAGTTTTACAGGGTCTGTGTATTGCTCTAATTTTATAGGAAGCTCACTGAGTATAGATAATGAAAGCTCATCGGGGTAGGGATACTTGTACACAATACGCTCTATACCGCTGTTTATTATGAGCTTTGTGCAAATTACACAGGGTTGGTGGGTACAGTATATAGTTGCACCGTCTATTGAAATACCTAATTTAGCCGCCTGAACAATTGCATTTTGCTCTGCATGAATAGCGTAGCAATATTCCTGCTGTTTACCGGAGGGGATGTTCATTTTGCGCCTTAAGCATTCCTCTCTGTCGCAGCAGCTGGGGTATCCCGAGGGCGCTCCGTTGTAGCCTGTTGTAAGAATACGTTTGTTTTTTACGATTACTGCACCTATTTTTCTGTTAGGCTGATAACAGCTTGACCATTGTGCTATTGCAAAAGCAACCTGCATAAATCTGTCGTCCCATTTATTCATTTTATACGCCTTTCTTTAAGGAATTTCTAATAAAAGATTATTTATATGTTGTACAATGACGTGTACTTTTCTGTGAGATAATTGATATAATACTTAGGGTCGAATTCACCGCACGCGTTCTTAAAGAGGTCGTAGGGATCAAGCATAAGGCCGTGGCAGTGAATATTCTTACACAACCACCCCTTGATACGCTCAAGATCACCTTTGGCGATATCCTTTGATAAGTCAAATTCCTTCTGCATTACGTAAAGCATTTGCGCTCCGTAGGCGCTGCCTAATGCGTAGGAGGGGAAATATCCGATCATTCCGCCTGCCCAATGCACGTCCTGAAGCACACCCTGCCTGTAATCGGGAACGTCTATACCCAAATACTCCTTGTAAAGCCTGTTCCATTCAAAGGGAAGCTCCTTTGACGTTATGCTGCCGTCTATAAGCTGCCTTTCAAGCTCATACCTTATAAGCACGTGTAAGGGGTACGTAAGCTCATCAGCTTCGGTACGTATTAACGAGGGCTGGGCCTTATTTACCGCCAGATAAAAGTCGTAGGCTAAAACACCGTTTAACTGGTCGGGAAAAAGCTTAAGGATATACGGGTAGACGTATGAAATGAATTCATAGCTTCTTCCTATTATGTTCTCAAAAAAGCGCGACTGACTTTCGTGTATCCCCATAGATACACCGCCAGCGAGGCACGTGTACTGTAAGCTATCTCCGATATTCGATTCATATATTGCGTGGCCACCCTCGTGAATTACACTAAAAAGGGAGGATGAAAAATCATTCTCATTGTAATGGGTGTTGATTCTTACGTCGTACTTGTTGAAGCTTAATTCAAAGGGATGTTCTGTTTCGCCGATAGTACAGTGCGCGCGGTCCAAGCCCAACACCTGCATAATATAATCGGACAAAATACGCTGGGATTCAACCGGATAATGCTTATTCAAAAATGAAGAATCGGGCTGATGTACGCTCTTTATCTTATCAACAAGCTCCATAACGGGCTTTTTGATGGTATTGAAGAAATTATCAAGGGTATCCCTTGTAATGCCTCTTTCGTAATCGGAAAGAAGAGTATCGTATGGGTGGCAGTCGGGCTGTCTGTATTTTACAAATCTTATATTTGCTTCTACGATTTTATCAATATAAGGTACGAACAGGGAATAGTCGTTTATTTCCTTTGCAGTGTGCCACACGCTTTCGGATTCGTTTGTAAGAATTTGGTACTGTACATACTCATCCATAGGGATTTTCTTGGTTTTTTCTAGAGAACGGGAGAGAATACGAAGCTTTGCCTTATCAGTAGCGGAAAGAGCAGCCTCGTTTTCCTTTAGTGTATTGAGTATCTCCTCGGTTTCGTCGTTTACAAATGCCTTGTAATGCTCCTCGGAAAGAATACCCATAGCAATACCTCTGCCTTCAACGGTATCTCTCGGGGCAACGGTAACGCTGTCCAGATATATGGCGTTCATTGCGTGATCGTATGCATACATCTTTTTCTCTGTTTGAGAAAGCTTGTTAAGTGCAGTATTTAAGTCCATAATATAATCCTGAAACGTTTATATGAAAAGTATAACACAGTAGCCGACTTCTTTCAAGATTATACAATATTATTCTTGATTTTGGTTGGTTTTTCCTGTATTATTGTAGCATTATGGCAGTAACGGAAGAAACAATAATGAATGATAGATGTATATACTCCCATATAATATGGGATTTCAACGGAACAATTCTTGATGATGTCAGGCTTGGTATGGACTGCGCCAACATGCTGTTGCTGCGCCGTAATCTTAAGCCTATGACGGGTGTTGATGATTACAGGGAGCGCTTCCATTTTCCTATAAAGGAGTATTACAGGGAGCTTGGCTTTGATTTTGAAAAGGAAAGCTATGACGTGTTGGCACGGGAATGGGTTGATTTGTACGAGGCAAGAAGTAATGAAGCAAGGCTCATCCCGGGTGTACGGGAGTTAATCCGCAAATTTGTATTATGCGGTACAAAGCAAATCGTTTTATCTGCCACAGAGGAAGGAATGCTTATTGGCCAGCTTTCAAATTTAAGAATATATCAGTATTTTGATGAGGTTATAGGTCAAAGTGATATACGTGCAGGCAGCAAGGTTCAAACTGCTTTAGAGTGGATGAAAAGGGTACAGCCCAAAAACGTTCTCATGATTGGCGATACAGACCACGATTACGAGGTTGCACAGAAAATAGGTGTGCAGTGCCTTCTTGTAGCATCAGGCCACCAAAGCTATAACAAACTTGTTAACGAGTGTAAGGATGCTGTTGTGGTGAAAAATATTTTTGATGCTGAGAAAATTATATTCAGCGGCATAGAAAAAATATTTTGAAAAAAATGAAAAATCGCAAAAAAAGTAGTTGACAAACCTGTTGGGTTGATGTATAATACCGCTTGTTTGATGCTGATGCACAAACTTGTGCGAGCGTGCTGGAACAGGCAGACAGGCACGTTTGAGGGGCGTGTGCTCATGGCGTACGAGTTCAAGTCTCGTCGCTCGCACCAAAGACCTTGTTGAAAAACAAGGTCTTTTTTGTATACGGAAGGAAAAAATATGAAATCAAAAGTTTTGTTTACAGTAAGAACGCTTATTTTTCTGTTGGGTCTTGCAATTATATCGAATGCCGTTTTCTTGATTGTATCCTCAAACATTCATACCGGTATAATACTCACACTCATACTTGGAATAATTATTATGCTTTACGGGGTGTTTTTTACCTATATAAACAAAAAACTTCCGAAATGGATAAGGATTTGTGTTGTTTCTGTATGTACAATCGTATGTATTTTTGTTGTGTTTCTTTTTGCTTACGGGTTAAATGATACGGCAAATTATAAAGAGGATGTTCTTATTGTATTAGGTGCAACAATTAAAGGCGATAAGCCAAGTAAAGCCCTTTGCGACAGGCTGGATATCGCAGTAGAATACCACAAGAAAAATCCGGATGCTATTATCGTTGTAAGCGGAGGACAAGGTCCCGGTGAAAACATTACGGAGGCCCGGGCGATGAGTGATTATCTTATTTCTAAGGGTGTTCCCGAGGATAAAATAATAAAGGAGGATAAATCCACAAGTACATTCGAAAATTTCACAAACACAAAGGCTTTGTTAGATAAGACGCTTGAAGGGGAATACACCGTAGCATTTGCAACAAGTGAATATCACGTATTCAGAGGAGTTAATATGGCTGAGTCTGTGGGCTTTAAGGATGTAACGCACTTACACAGCAGGTCGCGCTGGTGGGCCGTAATTCCGTCTGGTATGAGGGAATGTCTTGCTGTAATGAAATTCATTGCGTTTGGCTTCTGAAGAATACGGATGTAAAGTTGTAAAAGTGAAGAATTATTGTTATAATTTACAAAAGACTTGAAAAAGGGATTATACACTGTGTTTAATTTTTTTGTTGATGAATCCAATAAGAACGGCAGGCAATATACCGTTGACGGTGCAGATTATAAGCATATAAAAAACGTTTTAAGAATGAAAATCGGTGAGGAATGTCTTGTAAGCTGCAACGGTAAAAGTGATTTATGCCGTATCGAGGCTTTTTTTGATGATTCTGTTTCCTTGGAGGTTATAGAGGAAAATTATATTGATACGGAGCTTCCGGTAAAAATATATCTTTTTCAGGGCTTACCGAAGGGCGACAAAATGGAGCTTATTATTCAGAAGTGTGTAGAATTGGGTGTATATGGAATAATGCCTGTTCAGATGAAAAACTGCGTTGTAAAAATAGAGGAAAAGAAAAAGGATTCCAAAAAACAGCGTTGGCAGGCAATATCCGAAAGTGCCGCAAAGCAAAGTAAGCGTAACGTAATTCCTGAAATTCTGGATATTTCAACGTTTGACAGGGCTCTTGATTTCGCGAAAGACCTTGATATTGTAATGGTACCGTACGAAAACGAAGAGGGAATAGTATCTACAATTGACGTAATAAAGCAGCTTAAGGGTATTGGAAGCCTGGGCATTTTTATCGGCCCAGAGGGTGGCTTTGATAAAACGGAAATAGATAAGGCTCGTTCTGTTGGTGCAAAAACAGTTTCATTGGGAAAGAGAATACTGCGTACAGAAACTGCGGCGGTTACTGCTGTTGCAATGTGTATGCTTGGTGTTGAAATGCTTGAGGTCGATATATAATGAAGCAGCTGCCTATTGAATACGAAAAAAGAATGAGGTCTTTACTCGGGGATGAACTTGATGATTATATTCAGGAACTGAAAAACCCGCCTGTAAAGGCATTCAGAGTAAATACAGATAAGATAACCGTTGAGGCTTTTGATAAGATTAACGTTTTTTCAAAAAACAGGATACCTTATGTTGAAAACGGGTACTACCTGGATTACGACAAAATAGGTAATCATCCATATCATCACGCAGGCCTTGTTTACGTACAGGAGCCTGCTGCAATGGCACCCGTTGAGTGTATTGATATAGACCCCGAGTGGGTTGTTCTTGATATGTGCGCTGCCCCCGGTGGTAAAAGCACGCAAATAAAAAATAAGCTTGGCGAAAACGGTGTTCTTGTTTCTAATGAGATAATAGCCTCGCGCTGTAAAATCCTCACGGGTAACGTTGAACGGCTTGGGCTGTGTAATACGGTTACAACCTGTATGGATATGTCAAGGCTGGCGGATACGTTTCCTCAATGCTTTGACCTTGTTGTTGTTGATGCTCCGTGCTCCGGTGAGGGTATGTTCCGCAAGGAGGAGTCTGCTATCGAGGAATGGAGCGAAGGCAACGTTGTAATGTGTGCAAGGCGCCAGGGTGATATACTGGATAACGCCGTTAAATGCCTGAAAAAAGGCGGATATATTATATATTCCACGTGCACCTTTTCCCTTGATGAAAATGAAATGGTTGTAGATTCCTTCCTTGAAAAATATCCGGAATTTGAACTTATTCCCGTAAAGGAAAGCGTTAAAAGCATTACGCGCGACGGAATATTCTTTGACGGCTGTAAGTGTGAAAGTATAAGCCTTACACGCAGATTTTATCCTCACGTAGCAAGGGGAGAGGGTCAGTTTATGGCAGTGCTTCATCACACAGGGGAGGAGGACTCTGTCATAAATTGCAGAAAGCCTGTGCGCCAAAAGGTGGAAAAGATTGTTTTTGATTTTCTTAACGATACTCTTACGGAATACAATCCTGAATACGTTTGTATGTACAACAAAAATCCCGTGTATTATAACGGTAAGCTACCCGTGAAGGATGGCAGGGCGTTTAGCTGTGGAGTAACCATAGGAGAGATAAAAAAGGATAGAATAATGCCTCACCACCAGCTTTTTATGGCTCTTGGTGTGCTTTTCAAACGAAAGATAGAGCTTAGCTTGGATAGTCCGGAGCTTGTAAAATATATGCGCGGGGAGGAAATATCTGCACAATGCAGTAATGGCTGGGCAGTAGTAACGGTAGACGGTGTTGCTTTGGGCGGCGCCAAGGTTGTAAACGGAGTGGCAAAAAATCATTACCCGAAGGGGTTAAGAAAATAGCTTACAGAGGCAAATATAAATACTTTCGATAATTCGGGAATCATAGATATTTTTTATCAGACGTCAATGCTTTTTCTATGCCTGCTGTTTTCGAAGGAAAAGAATAAGGGAATATAAAGCATCTAATTATAATAAAAAAATAAATTATGCTTTACATTTTTCGACCACTAATGTATAATGACAAAAGAAACCAAATTATCTTTTAAGGAGATTAAATATGGCAGATTTATTTAAAAACGTACCTGTTATCAAGTATGAGGGCGCCGGATCCGATAATCCCTTTGCGTTCAAATACTATAATCCGGATGAGATGATAGATGGCAAACCGATGCGTGATCATCTCCGTTTTGCTATGGCTTACTGGCATACACTTGTTGCACTCGGTGCAGACCAGTTTGGCGTAGGCACAATGGACCGTCCCTGGAATGCACTTTCCAATCCTATGGACGTTGCAAAGATGCGTGTTGAAGCAGCCTTCGAAATCATGAACAAGCTTAGCATCGACTACTTCTGTTTCCACGATCGTGACGTTGCTCCCGAGGCAGACACACTTTCAGAAACAAACAAGAATCTCGACGTTATCGTTGAGCTCCTCAAGCAGGGCATGAAGGATAACAACAAGAAGCTTCTTTGGGGTACAGCAAGTCTTTTCGGAAACAAGCGTTATATGCACGGCGGCGCAACATCCTGCAACGCAGACGTATTCGCATTTGCTGCAGCTCAGGTAAAGAAGGCAATGGAAGTTACCAATTACCTTGGCGGTGAAGGCTACGTATTCTGGGGCGGCAGAGAAGGCTATGATACACTTCTCAACACAGATATGGGTCTTGAGCTTGATAACCTTGCTCGCTTCTTCCACATGGCTATTGATTATGCTGATGAGATCGGATTCAAGGTTCCCTTCTATATCGAGCCCAAGCCGAAGGAGCCCACAAAGCATCAGTATGACTTTGATACAGCAACTGTTTGCGCATTCCTCCAGAAGTACAATCTTATGGATCGTTTCAAGATGAATATCGAAACAAACCACGCAACTCTTGCTACACACGATGTACAGCATGAGCTTCGCGTTGCAAGAATCAACGGCCTCTTCGGCAGCGTTGACGCTAACCAGGGCGATATGCTTATCGGTTGGGATACAGACCAATTCCCCACAGACATCTACACAACAACAAAGGTTATGTACGAGGTTATTATGGCTGGCGGCTTCACAACAGGCGGTCTTAACTTCGACGCTAAGCCCAGAAGAGCATCCAGCGATACAGACGATATCTTCATTGCACACATTGCAGGTATCGATGCATTTGCTAAGGGCTTCAAGATTGCTCGTAGACTTATCGAGGACGGCGTATTCGAGAACTTCATTGCAGACAGATACTCAAGCTACACAACAGGTATCGGTAAGGATATCGTTGAGGGCAAGGTTGGCTTCAAGGAACTCGAGGCTTACACTCTTAAGATGGGTGAGGTTACAACAAACAAGTCCGGCAGACAGGAATATCTTGAAACTCTGCTCAACAAATACATGTTTGAATAATTATTATCACTACATTAAATGTGCGTGATATGATTTGTATGCGGTTTGCCGTATACATTTAATACAAGCTTACATACAGGCGGAGAATTAGTTTCCGCCTGTATGTTGTATTGTAAAGAATAATTTTTACAGTTGTTAGAAAACGCTTATGAGTAGTTGGATATATTCAATATACTGTGTAAGCGCTAAGGTAGTAATATGAAAATAGGCTTTTTAGGCGCAGGAAATATGGCGGGTGCATTTATTGCAGGCCTTTCAAATGCTTTGTGCAGCAATAATATCAGCGTTTTTGATATAGATAAAGCAAAATCGGATGCTCTGTCTGATAAATACGGCGTAAAATCACTTAATACAGGTGACGACGTATTCAAATCATCCGATATCATATTTATAGCTCTTAAGCCACAGCATGTTCTGTCCGCAATAGAAAATGCATCACCTTTTCTAACAAATGATAAAACCATTGTAAGTATTGCCGCAGGTATGTCTCTCTCTGCTTTAAGGCGCGTTATCGGCGGTAAATGCTCGGTTATAAGAATAATGCCGAATACACCTGCAATGTGCAAACAGGGAATGTTTGCCGTAGCAGCAGAATCGGACAGGCTATATTTTGATGAAGTACTGTCCATGCTTTCACAGCTGGGTGAATATGCAGTTATCCCGGAGGAGCTTATAAGTGCATCTACCGGCCTACAGGGAAGCGGCCCTGCATACGTGTTTATGTTTATAGATGCTCTTGTAAGAGGTGGGGTTGCCGCAGGACTTGATCAAAATACGGCATTACAAATGGCTATACAGACGGTTAAAGGGTCTGCAGAGCTTGTCAAGGCTACAGGGGAGGCCCCTGACGATTTGAAGATAAAGGTCTGTTCTCCCGGCGGTACAACCATCGAGGGTGTACACGTTCTGGAGGATGCAGGCTTTTATGAAACAGTAAGTAACGCTGTGGTTGCTGCGGCAAATAAAGCAGAAAAGATGAGTGTGCAGTAATGGATACATTTTCTAATAACCGTAAAAAGGATGTTATTCTTTATACAGACGGTGCATGCTCTGGTAATCCCGGCGTAGGTGGCTGGGGTCTTGTGCTTATGTTTAAGGATTCCTCCGGAGCTATTCATAAGCGTGAGGAAAGCGGTGCCGAGGGCTCTACAACAAACAACAGAATGGAAATTACAGCCGTAATAAAGGGGCTTAATTTACTTAAATCTCCCTGCAATGTAACGGTGTATTCAGATAGCAGCTACGTTTGTAATGCCATTATGCAGGGCTGGCTTGATTCCTGGCAAAAAAACGGATGGAAAAATTCAAAAAAGGAATCTGTAAAAAATCCCGATTTGTGGCAGGAATATCTTTCTCTTTCGTCTATACACGATATTAGGTTTATTCACGTAAAGGGTCATGCAGATAACGAGTACAACAACAGGTGCGACACTCTTGCAACAACTGCAGTTAAGGAATGGAAAAAGAATAACCGTATGTGAATTACGGCTTGATACACATAAATTTATTCAGAAAGGTGGCTGTACTTGTTTACAGCCGGAGATATCATGGAAGAACAAAGAAAAAAGAGGATATATAGCGGAATTCAGCCCTCAGGTATAATTACACTCGGTAATTATTTTGGTGCAGTTAAGAATTGGGTAGAGCTTCAGGAGGATTATGATTGTCTTTTCTGTATAGTGGATATGCATGCTCTTACAGTTCGTCAGGTACCGGCAGATTTGAGAAAAAACAGCCTTTCTCTCGTTGCTATGTATCTTGCGTGCGGTCTTGATCCTGAAAAAAATATTATATATATTCAGTCCCATGTTCCTGCTCACGCTGAGCTTAACTGGATACTCAATACGTTTACCTATATGGGTGAGCTCAACAGAATGACACAGTTCAAGGAAAAATCACAGCGTCATGCTGAAAACATAAATGCAGGTCTTTTTACGTATCCTTGCCTTATGGCTTCCGATATTCTTCTTTATCAGACTGACCTCGTTCCCGTAGGTGAGGATCAGCGCCAGCATATTGAGCTTACACGTGATCTTGCTGTAAGGTTTAACAATATTTACGGTGATGTATTTAAGGTTCCCGAGGGATTTATCCCCAAGGCAGGCGCAAGGATTATGAGCCTTCAGGAGCCTACAAAGAAAATGTCAAAATCCGCAGAGGATGCAAATTCATATATATCCATGCTTGATGATCCCAGAAACATTGTAAACAAAATCAAGAGAGCCGTTACAGATTCAGAGGCTGTTGTAAGGTTTGATCCTGAAAATAAGCCCGGCATCAGTAACCTCATGAACATTTACTCCTGCATAACAGGTAAGGATCACAGTGCTATTGAGGCTGAATTTGCTTCACAGGGTTATGGTGCTTTCAAATCAACTGTTGGTGAGGCTCTTGCAGAATCAGTAAGCGCAATTCAGGTTAAATATAATCAGCTTATGAATGATAAGGGCTATCTTGAAAAGCTCATAAGTGAAAATGCGGATAAGGCTGCATATATTGCATCAAAAACACTTTCAAAAGTAAAGAAAAAGGTTGGTTTTCTTCCTAAATAATTTATAATTTGATATAATGACGGTACGTGACATAAAGGATATTTTGGGCTTGGATTCCTGTAAGGTGTACGCTATAAAGTACAATGGCGGTACAGCTTTGTTTATTGCGTTTGTATACAGGGAATATGCTCCAAAAAACAAATTCACTATGCTTGTATCGTCTTACTATATAGACGGGCAAATATTTTATACCGCTACCAATAATCTTTGTAAGCGCCTTAATGAGATGGGGTATGAAGCCCGTGTTGACGGTGATGTAAACATAAAAGCTCTGGCAGAGGATAATGGCATAGGCTCCTGCGGATACAACACGCTGTTGGCAATAAAGGGCTTGGGCTCAAGAACGTATCTTTCAGTATTACGTACAACGGCAAAGGTGGAAGGCAACACAGATGAATCTTATATTGAAACGTTTTCTATGCCCTGTGATAAATGCGGTAAATGCATAGAATGTTGCCCTAACAGCGCAATAAATGAACACGGTGAGTTTGTACCCACAAAATGCTTAAGGCATTATATGTTTTCATCAAGTCCTGTTCCGTATGATGTGTTGCCTTTATTCGGTAACAGATTTCTCGGGTGTGACGAATGTCAGATGTGCTGCCCTGTAAACGGCCACAGGTTTAACGACGTGCTTTACTATCCTGATGATTTGGAGGAGGCCTTGAATATTAAGGGCATCCTTACGGATTCCGCGGAGGAATTAAAGCAAAGAATCGGTATATTAAAATTATATCTTGGTAAAAACTACATAACAAAAACAAAGGTACTGCGCGCTACACTTATTGCCGCAGGAAACAGCGGAGAAGAAGAGCTTTTACCTGTAATTAAAGGATATTTATCCTCTGATGACGAATTAATACGTGAGTATGCACGCTATGCATATAACAGAATTTCACAAAGCAATCAATAAAACAAAAAAAGGACGGATTTATTATGGCAAAGGTCCTCGAAGTTGTTAATGTAAATAAAACCATAAAAGGAAGGCAAATCATAAATAATATGACGTTTTACCTTAATTCAGGTGACGTTTTTGGCTTCCTTGGTCCCAATGGTGCCGGTAAATCCACAACACTCAAGATGATTCTCGGTCTTGAAAAGGTGGATTCGGGTCGTATCACTATTTGTGGCTTTGACATTAAGAGGGAGCGAAAAATGGCCCTTTCTTATGCGGGAGGCTTTGTTGAATCACCTGTAATGTATAAGCATCTTACAGGAATGCAAAACCTTAAATATTACGCCAGAATACGCTGTAAAAAGGGAAAACTTCCCGAGGATATTGATGAGTTAATTGAAAAATTCGGGCTCACAAAGCGAATTAACGATCCTATAAGTGAGTACTCGTTAGGTATGTACCAAAGGCTCGGAATTCTGCAGGCAATTCTTCATAAGCCAAAGCTTCTGATATTAGACGAGCCCACAAACGGCTTGGACCCTGTTGGTATAAAGGAGGTAAGAGACCTTATACAGTATCTTGCCAAGGAAGAAAATATTGCCATAATCGTATCAAGTCATCTGTTGTCAGAGGTTGAAACAATATGCGACAGAGTTGGAATGATACTTAACGGTGAAATGTCTGACGTAAGTACGAAAGAGGAATTTGTTTCTGATATATCAAACAGCGGTATATACAGATTTATGCTTTCAGATGTTTCCAAGGCCCTTATGTATCTGGAAAAATACGAAATGATTACTGTTACAGAAGAATACGTAGACATAGTTATTAATAAAAATGAGCTTAACAAGATAATGAAGAAGCTTATTGATAAGGGTGTAGCAATTCTTAGTGTTCAGCCTGTTACGAAAACCCTTGAGGAATCATTTATAGAAAGAGCAGGAGGTGTACATCAAATTGATTAATTTATTCAGGTTAATCGGCAATGAATGGATAAAGTGGTCCAAAAAGCTTATTACAAAGGTATGCTTTGCTCTTGTTGTCCTCCTTGTTATTGTTCACATAATACTTAACGCCTTATATACAGTGGATCCCAGGGAGGGCGAGGATTTATATACTCCTATGCAGGAAATGGTTGATTCTCTCAATGTAGAATTAGGGATGCTTAATTCTATACCGGAGCCTACTCAGGAGGATCTGGATCGTATTGTGTCAGTAGAAGCCCAGATCTTTATATATAATATTATTCTTGAGCAAAATATAGACGAGGAATCATGGAAAAGAAGCCTTCTTGACGAGGTTTACGAAGCAAAAATGTATCAGCTAAACCTTGTGAAAGGCGGTAACGCCACGGCAGAGGAATACAGCCAGGCGGCAGCCAGGGTAAGTGAACTGAGCTATATGCTGTACGGTACAGACGGCCTTGAAAAATACATAGAGCATATATATTCCGAGTACGAGAATAAAACAGACGGTATAAGCCTTGTTTATATGGAAGAAAAAAATATCAGAATGAAGTATGGTATTACTCCTGATAACAATCCTGAAAACTGGAAAAATGAGGCTCTGAAAAAAATCACAAGCCACAGATTATCTCTCTATTACAATTCATCGGATGATCCACTTATGCATGACGGATTGGATGCGGAGGAGGTAACGCGTCTTCAAAACGAGGTTGATGTTCTTTTGTTCAGAATAGAAAATAATGCGCCTCCCATTGATAATTATCTTGTAGTTCCTCTTCAGTACTATCTTGAAAATGCTCAGGAAATGATAAAATATCTTATGTTTATCGTGGTTGTGTTGGGCTGCCATTTTATGGCATCTGAGCATTCTTCAAAAACAATCCGCCTTCTCCTTATATCTCCTTACAAGAGAAGCATGATATGGACGGCAAAGCTGTTAACTCTCTTTGCTTTTTCTGTTGTAATGTATGCGATGTTTGTTGTGTTGGCATTTGCTGTTGGTATAATTTTCTATGGTACGTCTGAGCTTCACGGAATGTATGTATATATGTCACAGGCCGGTGTTGTTCAAATACCTTATATGAAATATGCCTTTATGGTTTACGGTGTAAGGATTTTTGAGCTTATAATGATGTGCTCATTTGCTTATATGCTGTCTAACATAATAAGAAGCAGTGTTTCGGCAGTATCTATTGGATTTGTTATAACTTTGCTCGGTCAGCAGCTAGTTGAGCCTATACTTACTGAGGCCCGCTTCAATTGGGCAAAATATCTGATGTTTGCAAATACAGACCTTTCCCAGTTTATGTTTGCGAATACGCCTGTTATTGCATCTAATACGCTTGGGGTCGCTATTGCAATTTCTGCAGTATATTTTGTTGTATTAAATACAATATCTATAATTTCGTTTATTCGAAAGGAAGTTGTATAAAAAACGTAATTATAAAAGCCTGGAATAAAGTATTACGGGCTTTTATATGTTTAATTTGGTTTATTTTCCGTTGTAGAGGGGATGTGCATTATGAAAATTGCTTTTGTTGGATTCAGACACGGACATATTTGGAGTCTGTATAATTCTGCAGTAGAAAGCACGGATATTGAAATTGCCGGAAGATACGAAGAGGATGATGTTGCACGCGTTGTTGCCGAGGAAATAACAGGCAAAGGGTTTGAGTTCAATTCTTATGATGAAATATTGGATGATACTTCAATAGAGATCATTGCTATTGGTGATTACTACTCTAAAAGAGGTAACCTTATTATTGAGGCGCTTAAAAGCGGAAAACATGTTATATGCGACAAGCCTATTTGTACAGATGTTAATGAGCTTGATGAGATAGAATTCTTGAGCAAGGAAAAGGGCTTAAAGGTGCTGTGCTTACTTGACTTGAGATATATGGATCAGGTTAAGGTGGTCAAGGAGCTTATACAGGATAACGTTATAGGCAAGGTACATAATGTTTCATTTACAGGTCAGCATTTTTTGAATTATGGCAACCGTCCGAATTGGTATTTTGAGGATGGTAAGCACGGTGGCACCATAAATGATATTGCTATTCACGGTGTTGATCTTTTGAGGTATCTGCTGAACAAGGATTTTACAGAGACCTGCTTTGCAAAAATGTGGAATGCCTTTGCAACAGAGAAGCCCGATTTTATGGATTGTGCCCAGTTTATTGCAAAAATGGGTGATATTACGGTGAATGCTGATGTTTCTTATGCAGCTCCGTCGTATAACAGGCTTCCCACGTATTGGAGGTTTGAGCTGTGGGGAAGCAAGGGTCTTATTACCTTTTGTGCCAACGAGGATAAAGTATATATTTATACTGATGAGAAAAAGGTTATAGAATGTAATAACGGTAAGCCCGAGTATATAAGAGATATGATTTTAGAATGTAACGGTACGGAGACTATATTAAGCCGTAACAATATACTTGAATCACAGCGTCAGGTATTAAAAATTCAAATGGCTACTGTATAATGTAATAAGATTGAATATGAGGTGATTTTATGAAATTCAGGGTAGGTATAATTGGTGTAGGCAGTATGGGGTCTGGCCATCTGAAAAATATTTTGAAGCATCTGAGCAATGATATTCAGATTACGGCATTATGTGATATTGTGCCGGAACAGATGTACCGTCATAAAGAGCTTTTTAACGATAATGATGTTGCCTTTTTTCAGAACAGCAGCGATTTGATTTTATCAGGATTGGTAGACGGTGTTATTATAGCAACCCCTCATTATTTTCATCCTGATATTGCTATTGAGGCTTTTAACGCAGGTCTGCACGTTTTTTGTGAAAAGCCCGCAGGCGTATATACGAAACAGGTAAAGGAAATGAATAAAGCCGCAAAAAAGGCAAATAAAGCATTTCAGGTTAACTTTGTTTTAAGAGCAACAACTCCTTTTAAGAAGCTTAAGGAGATTATAGATACAGGCAAAATCGGTACAGTAAGAAGGCTTACATGGATAATTACTACGTGGTACAGAACCCAAAGCTATTATAATTCAGCAGGATGGCGTGCTACGTGGGCAGGAGAAGGCGGAGGAACGCTTTTGAATCAAAATCCTCATCAGCTGGATTTGGTTCAGTGGCTTGTAGGTGTTCCGAAGCGTATTCGCGGATTCTGCTATTTCGGTAAAAGAAGAAATATTGAGGTTGAGGATGAAGCAACGTTGTACATGGAATATGATAACGGGCTTACAGCAACGTATATTACCTGTGTTTCTGAATTTCCGGGTACAAACCGCCTTGAAATAGCGGGTAGTAAGGGCAAGGCTGTGCTGGAAAATAACAAGGTAACTCTTTATACGACAGCCATTACAGAGGATGAATTTAATTTAACTACAAATACAGCTGCAGGTCCTATACCTATGAAAATAGAGGAGTATGCAGTGTCATCTGATATAGAACTTGCTCAGGTGGAAATGGTAAGAAACTGGATGAACTCGGCTTTACACGGGGATAAGCTTATTTCTTACGGGGAAGAGGGTATAAACAGCCTTATGATATCAAATGGTGCATATCTTTCAAGCTGGGAGGAATCGTGGATAGATTTGCCGTTTGATGACGACAGATTTTTAAGTGAACTAAACAAACGCATAGAATCATCTGTGTTTGTTAAAAAGAACGTATCCAATATTGTTTTGGATACAGCCGGTACATATACGAAATAACTTAAAAAAAGACCGTGAAAATTCACGGTCTTTTTGGTTAAACGGTATCACGTATTATATATTATCCTTATTTGTATAAATTTTCTTTTTTCCCTTTCTTATAAAGAGATAGTTTTTTCTGAAATATTCAAGCTCGTAGTTGTTTTTGAAGGTGCGCTTTGGAATTATTATTCCGTTGTCGTTATTGAGGTATATAACGAAAAGATTTTTGGTTTCTATAACCTTAAGCACGTTCTCCCATGCGAGCTTAAAGCTTCTTTCACCTGTTGTGCCGGAAAACCCGCTGGAATCAAATTCATATGTAAACTGTGGGCGCTTGTCAGTGCCTATGATAACTTTTTTTCTTTTTGAAAATAAATTTGCAAATAAGCCTACTGAGATTGCAAACACTGCAATAGGTAATATATAATCTGTTATTTTGTCCTTGTGTGTGTAAATCATTACAAAGGCTATGGAAAGAGCCAAAAGTAAAATGGCACAGGGAAGTGCCAATACTCTCTTTAAGTGTAATGATTGAAATTCCTTCATTTCCTCGCGTGTTTCTTTTACGGTGGTTGTAATTATCATATAAGTTCCTCTCACGGTAAAATAATTATATTTTACCTTATTTATTTTTTGTTATTCGTCTTATATAGCTTTCTATCAGTTGTTCGAAGCCGTCTGTATTATCCTGTATTCTTTTTGGAAGCAGGAACGCCATTTCCGATTTTTTGTAATACACGTAGAAAACGTATAAATGCTTTGTGCTTGATATTGAATTAAGGTGATTCATAGTTACGTGTACGCTGCTTCCCATAGTATTGAAAACAAAGGAGTCAGGCGTGAAATCTGCGGAAATTTCCTTCATAATAGAGGATTTATCTGCTTTTCTCTTTGTTTTTATATACTTGTATAAAAGAGAACACATAAAATATAATCCAACAGCAAACAAAACGTAATGCATAGCTGAATCTTTAAGGTACATCCAGGATGCAATAGAGCCCAAAAAGAAAACCAAGGCACAACCTAACATTAGTAAGATGTATTTTTTTGCCGCAAAAAGAAAATAGTGGTTAAAATCTTCTTTTGTTATTGTGTAGTCAAAGTGAAAAGTATTATTCATCAGTATTCGGTTTCCCTTGTTATAAATAATAAAAGCTGTTCTGTCATTGATGATAACGTATGCATAGGCATAATCGTATCATCCAATTCCTTTATGCTGCTTAATTTTGTTACAATGAATTCTCCGAAGAAATTCATAAGCATTGTAGCTCTTAACGTATAGTATTCGTTTTTGGTTATTCTTCCAAGCTCGGATATTTCATAAGCAGGGAATACGTTTCGGAATAAAAACGTATCATCAGGCCTATAAACAGGAGTGTGCATAAGGATTTTATCCGTAATAACGCAGGCGTACTCGATGTAGGTTGTATCCTTTGTTACGTGATAAAGCTCAAGCATGCTTCTTACGAAGAGTGAATCATATATGGAATCCGCAAAATATTCATCCAGCATATGTTCATATACCGTATTTACGTTTCTTTTTGCTAATTTTAGATACTCCTCATTTTTTGTTAAGCGGTAAAACTTAATTAAAAGGTAAAGCATTCCTAAAAATGAAGGCGCAGATGCTTCATCGTCCGGATATCCGTCAGGTGAAAAGGCATAGGGAAGGACGTTCTTTTTCTTTTGAACATGCTTCAAAACAAAGGCGCCCGCATTATTGATTACGTCAGTCCAAAGCTGGGGTATTTCCTGGGAATGGTTTTTATACAGAATGGTTAATTCTATAAACATAGCCATTGCTCTGGCATAGGATGAAACAGCTATTGAATCGTTCTTGCTGTACCAGTTGCTCGTATCAATATCATAGTGGGTATAATGCAGGCCCGGGGACGTTGCATCACTTGTATGAGCAAAGAAATCTATAAGCGCTGAAGCTCTTTCAATTCCGTCCTTAGTATTGTTGGAAAAGGAGTATAACGAATCGCACCACGCGATTTTGAAATTCTCAGCCATAAATGGAAGGTATAGTGGTGAATTATTTGTACTTCTTGTTGTATATCCTGAATACAGTACGGTTTTATTAAATAATTTTGAAATAACATCACAGGAAACGGCAATAGGCTTTTTATAGCCGTAGGGGTTGGATTGTTCTCTGGTGTATATCTGGGAGACCTCGTTATCTATATTTGTAAATGTAAGCCCTTTAGAGTTTGATCTTGAAAATGCCAAATATACTGAGAATTTTACGCTTTCGCCGCGCTTAATGTTAATGGGTGAATTGTTGTTCACAAGAAAATAATAGCGTTCGTCCTTATGGTTAACGCTTAACAGGGTATCATTAATTGGAACGGCTTTGTTTTCTTCCTGAGATAATACGGATAAATCGGAATGAATAAGGGTAACACCGTTAAATTTATTCTTAAACGGAAACTCAAAATGTATAACAGGCGCTATAAGCTCATCAGGTGAAAACAGATAAAGCTGCTCGCCATCTGCGTACTTTTCATCGTTGTCTGTATAGCTTAATTCAGTATTGAATAATTTTCCGGGAACGGTAAGCAGGCAGGGGATATGAGAGTTAAATGGGAAGCCGAGTGCGCAGCTTGCGGCGTCAACGTCTTTGTCTGAGGCGTTTGTCAGCGTATATTCAATATGCATACAGCCAAGCTTGTTCATACTCGCAACAAATTTGGAGGACCATTTTTCACTGTATCCCGAAACAGTTATAACACCGTTTTCCAAATTTGTATCTATAATACTAAAGGGTATTTTCTCCATTGTTTGGTTATTGTTGCCAATATAAAATATATCGCAGAAGTCAATTCCGTAAACCAATGAATCAGGAGATGAAATATCGATATGCACTGTATTATTGGCGTATGAATAAGAATACGCATACATTGCATTTGATATATAATTTTGCTGATGTTGTTTTTTATGTTCCATACTGTATCACTCTGTTATGATTTTTTGTATATTTTATTTGGGAAATCGGGGTATTTTACAGATAAACGGGCAAAGCCTGCAAGCCTTGCAACTCCCTCGTTGATGCACCCCGCGGCAATATTGAATGCTACGGGTGTATCCATAGAAAGCGCGGAAAGTACAATGGGCATACGCGGATGCTTCTGCTGTAATTCTCTGCAGGCGTTTACTGTGTTTGAAAAGCAAATAAGCCTTTCGTCTGACGGTCTGTATTTCCCGAAGGTCAGAGGGGAATTTACCATAGGCTCGTAATATCCGTTGCCCATTGTTGCATTAACCGCCCTTACATTTAACGCTTCAAGCTCATCCATAACCGCGTGCATCTCGGTGAGGTCGTACAATCTGTGGTTTTTTGCATCATTACACCAGCCGTATGGGTGGGCAATAGCGTCGAACATATTGATTCTTACTGTCATATCAACGGTTATACGCTTATCGTTTTTTATTTTGGTGAGTACGTTTCTCATAAAACGTGTTCTGTTTTCGTATGAGCCGCCGTATTTACCCTCTCTTGTATGAGCCTGAAGAAGCTCACACCATAAATAGCCATGGCAAGCCTTGAACTCTACGGCATCAAAGCCTGCAAGCTGTGAAAGGTAGGTAAGTCTTACAAACTCATCCTCCATGACTTCAAGCTCTTCATCTGTAATGATATGGTTTTCAACGCCGGGCATATCAAGTATAGGTGCGTTGAAGGCTACAATAGGAGTGTGGACACCGTTTTTTTCAGTATAACGCCCTGAATGGGTAAGCTGAAGCACGTTATACGGCTTTTTACCTGTGGCGCTTTGTTTGGATGCGTCATTTATATTGCGCACAAGCTCCTTGAAGGCTTCGAGATTTTCATCACTCATTACAAACTGTGTTTCGGATGATTTGCAGCTGTTGGATATAGCCGTAGCCTCAAGCCACAGAGTGCCGAAGCCACCTGCGGAAAGCTGCCTGTACTTTTCAAAGCTTCGTTCTGTTGGCATACCGCCTTGTGTCGCAGTGTGGAATTCAACAGGGTTAAATACTATTCTGTTAGGCAGTGTAAAGCTACCGATTTTATACGGCTCAAGCAAAACAGAGATATCATCGCTGACAGGTATATTAAGTCCAAGACGGCTTACGTCCTCACGAAATTCGTCAGCTGTTTTATAATTAGGCTTGTTTGGTTCCAAAGCGTATTTACCCCTTTGTATTGCAGTATTATATTATCTATTATACATAAATAAATTTTTTATTCAACAGAAAAAGGCTGTAGTTCACTGCTACAGCCAATTTGGATTTTATAAATTGCTTATATTATAAATTTTTGAAGCATGCTTTCTGCCGGGGATAAGTATTGCGCCAACGGATATCAAAGCAAATATCATAAAAATAAATATGATAGCAGGCTCTGAAACGAACTCAGAAAGAACACCTGCGGCAAGCTGACCAATAATACCGGACAAGGCACATATCATCTGGAACGTACCGTTAAATCTGCCTCTTAATTCATTTGGTACATAGCTTTGAGTCGCTGAAATACGTAAATTATATACCGATGAATTAAACAGGCCCGAAAGGAAATTGAAAATAATCATACACCATATAGGCGTGAAAAGGAACGTACCGTCGCATATCGCAACAAGAACAAAAAATGCTGTTGCGATGAAGTATTTTATCATGGGTGGATATTTAAGTTTATAATGAACAAGCCCTCCAATAAGACGCCCTACTACGGAGGAACCTACAACGATGATATACCATATAACACCGAGGGCTTCGTTGCTCTTGAAGTAAGGAAATACCAATGCATTACCTGATGAAAAAAGCGTATAAAAGAAGAAAAATAACGTTATGACAAGAAGTCCTTTTTCATTCCATATATAATTTATTCCTTGCTTAAAATCGTATGAAAACTCTCTTAAGGTCATTGATTTTTTATCTTTAATCTGTGATTCATCAGCCTTGATAAATAATTCCATTGTTGCTGCGACAAAAAAGGTTAAGGAGTTAAATATAAATAAAGGCTCAAGCCCGATATGTTGATAAAGCACGGCGGCAACAGGAATCATAACAGCAGATATAGGGTAAAGCATGCTTGAGATGGAATACGCCTTCCTGTAATGATTAGGAGAAACAAGAAGGGGATACAAGCTATCGTATGCGACGGTATATATACTGTCTATCGAGCCTATAAATACAGCTAGAAACAGAAAAAATACGAAATTGAATATTTCAAAGTGCAGGATTAAAAATATACCTAAATAAATTATACATGAAAGATAATCCAGGGTATAGATCATTTTGCTTCTGGAAAACCTATCCAAAAACGGTCCCATAACCATGGGCATAATTATTTTAGGCGCATTGTATGCAATCTGGAATAAAACATAAAGTAGTGTAGATGAGGTGTAGTCGAGAATAAGCAGACCTATGGCAAAGGCGCTTACCGCATTTCCCAGCATAGAAACTATTGTACCAAGTGTTATTATGGTAAAATTTTTATTCCACAATTTAGTATTATCCATAAATTAAATAGGCTCCAAAGCGTTTTCTATGTCGCTGATTATATCAGAAATATCCTCAATACCCACGGAAAGACGTATCAAGCCCTCGGGTATACCTGCCTTTTCAAGCTCAGCAGAGGAAAGTTGACGGTGTGTTGTTGTTGCGGGATGCAAAACACATGTTCTTGCATCTGCAACGTGCGTTACAACAAGCCCTAATCTCAAGCCGGACATGAATTTTTCTGCAGCATCCTTGCCACCCTTGACGCTGAAGCTTATAACGCCTGTGGAACCGTTGGGCATATATTTTTGCGTTCTTTCGTAGTAAGCATCACCCTTTAATGAGGGGTATCTTACCCACTCGATTTTGGGATGGTTTTTAAGGAATTCAGCAGCGGAAAGTGCGTTACTGCAATGCCTGTCCATACGTACGGCAAGTGATTCAAGACCAAGATTAATAAGGAATGCTGAGTTTGCTGACTGTGTAGAGCCGAGGTCTCTCATAAGCTGAACGGTTGCTTTCGTTATGTATGCACCCTCAATACCAAATCTTTCTGTATATACTACACCGTGGTAGCTTTCGTCAGGGGTTGTAAGGCATGCAAATTTATCGCCGTATTTTGTCCAATCAAACTTACCGCTGTCTACTATTGCGCCGCCTACTGTACTTGCATGTCCGTCCATATATTTGGTTGTAGCATGTGTAACTATATCTGCACCCCATTCGATTGGACGGCAATTTACAGGTGTAGCAAAGGTGTTATCAATAATAAGTGGGCATCCGTGCTTGTGCGCAAAATCGGCAAAGCGCTCTATATCCAGCACTGTAAGAGCAGGGTTGGATATTGTTTCACCGAAAACAGCCTTTGTATTGGGCCTGAAAGCAGCTTCAAATTCTTCGTCGGTACAATCAGGGGATACGAAGGTACAATCGATACCCATACGCTTCATTGTTACGGCTATGAGATTATAGCTTCCGCCGTATATTTCACTTGAGCTTACAATGTGATCTCCTGCTGAGCAAATGTTAAACAGTGAAAAAAATGTAGCGGCTTGCCCTGATGATGTAAGCATTGCGGCGCTTCCGCCTTCAAGAGCGGCTATCTTTGCGGCGACGGAATCTGTTGTTGGGTTCTGCAGACGTGAATAGAAATAGCCTGAAGCCTCAAGGTCGAATAATTTTCCCATTTCGGCACATGAATCATATTTGAATGTTGTACTTTGATATATAGGTAAGGACCTGGGTTCACCGTTTTTTGGGTAGTATCCTTCGGTCAAACATTTAGTGGCAATTTTTTTATCAGACATATTATCCTCCTAACTCAATTATCTAATTATATCATATATATAAAAGCAATGTCAAACAAATGGGGTGTAAATATTAAAAACTTTCAATAATCCCGCTTTCAAAGCTTATTTACTTTGCTTGATTAAAATGGTAATATATATCTATTGACGTTAATACGGAGGATATGCTTATGGATGCGGTGAGTATAGTATGGAAGGGGCATTCCTGCTTTATAATCGAAGCGGAGAATTACAGTGTTGCTGTTGACCCTTATGAAAATGTTGTTCCCGGATATTTGCCATTATGTGTAGCGGCAAACGAGGTCGTTTGTTCTCACGCCCATTCGGATCACAACGGCACAGAAGTGGTAAAAATTATGAAAAGTGCCTTCAGAAACCCCTTTGAGATAATCTCTTATGAAACCGATCACGATCATCATAACGGGGCAAAGAGAGGGAAAAACAAAATCAATGTATTCAAGTATAAGGATATAAAAATTGCCCATTTAGGCGATTTGGGGTGCGTGCCCGGGGCAGATGTTTTGGAAAACCTTAAGGGCTTGGACTGTATGCTTATACCTGTAGGCGGATTTTTTACCATAGACGAGCATGAGGCTATGGAGATAGTAAAACGTACAAATCCCAAAACAGTTATTCCAATGCACTTCAGAACAGACGAATTCGGCTATGATAAAATAGCGCACATTAGCTCCTTCATATCCAATAATTGTGTAAAGCAGCTTGATACCAACACGATAGAAATTTCCAAAAACAACGAAAAAGGAATTTGTTTGTTGAGGTATATGGGTTGAAACGATGGTGATATTGACATTTTGCCTGTATTTTGATATAATTCCATCGTTTGAAATTTGAGAGGTTTTATATGGGCTTTGGCGGATTTATATTCAGAATTGTAGTTACACTGCTTAGTATAGCGGGTGTGTTTGTTTTTGCTTACGTTTCAAAAAGGACAGAAAAGAAGATATGGCTTATCGGTTCAGGCGCTTGCTTTGTACTGATGGGTATAATGCTTCTCAATTTTGTTTCGTATATAGCTGCTAACGGCTGATTATGTAAAAGCTTACCTTGAAGCATACCGCATTCGGTATGCTTTTTTGTATACAAAAATCGTTAAATTCAGAGTGAAAATATGGCAAAAAGTGGTAAAATCCACTTTTTTTGCATAAAAACTTTACAAAAACTGTTTTTTATGATACTATAATAGCAAGTTGATTTTTTATCAAAAAAACACATACTGATTTAACGGATATCTTTTCCGTGATAACGGAAAGAGGAGATTAATATGCCTGGATTAAAAGCTAAAATAATGGATGAAACTGCTGTAAAGCGTGCTGTGATGAGAATATCTCACGAGATCACGGAAAAAAATAAGGGCGTATCAGGCTTGGTGATAGTTGGAATAAAGCGTAGAGGTGCAGTCCTTGCAAAAATGATATGTGATAATATAGAAAAAATAGAGGGAATACGCGTTCCTTTTGTTGCTCTTGATATCAGCTTTTATTATGATGATCTTTCACCTAACGAGGTTTCTCCTGTTTACCGTCCTGAAAAAAATATTAACGTAACAGGAAAAACTGTAATCATTGTTGATGACGTACTGTTTACGGCAAGAACAGCACGTACTGCAGTGGAGGCGGTTTTTTCTATGGGTCGTCCTAAAAAGATTCAGCTTGCAGTTCTTATAGACAGGGGGCATCACGAGCTGCCGATTTCTCCCGATTACTGCGGAAAGACAATTCCTACGTCGAGAAGAGAAACGGTTGCCGTTTGTGTGCCTGAGTTTGATAACGAAACGTCGGTTCTTCTTTATGAATCACTTTAACGTCTGACTATAAAAGTGTTAAAAGCTGTATCGGTAGCGGTACAGCTTTTTCTTTGTTATAATTGACATATTGGGTCGGAGGATATATAATAATATAATGTAATTATATGCGTGAAGGTGCTTTAAATGAATGGATTCAAAACTGTGAATATGGAAACAACCGTAAGCTTCACAGAAAAAAAGTCTGTATTTATAGGTACTGCAAGGATTGTTTCCACCCCTGACGAGGCTAAGGAAAGGCTTGCAGAAATAAAAAACGCGTATAGTGATGCAACGCATAATTGTTGGGCGTATATAACAGGTATTAATGGTGGAGTAAGAATGTTCAGTGATGACGGTGAACCGTCAGGCACAGCGGGAGCTCCGATATGTAATGTTCTTGAAAAAAGGGGGCTTACGAATATACTTGTTGTTATTACCAGATATTTTGGCGGTATCAAGCTTGGCGCGGGTGGTCTTGTAAGGGCGTATTCGGCATGCACGGCTCAGCTTATAGAGGCGTGCGGTGAAAAGGAATACTGTATAGGCAGCTGTGGCGTCTTTCATACAAGCTATCAGAACCGTCAGCTGCTTGAGCGTCTTCTTCTGGAGAAGAGTGCTACAATCACCAACCGCGAGTACGGGGATAACGTGAGTATAACAGCCTCATTCGCAGGTGAGTGGGATGTTATGTATCCTTATCTTAAGGAAAGAATATATGACGATCTTGAGGGTGAGTATCTTGGTGTTGCATATATAGATATCGGAGAATGAAATGAAAATAGTTGAGATATTTACGGGCCACTACGGAAGCGGAAAAACAGAATTAGCACTTAATTCTGCATTGGCGGTAAAAAGAAACGGTATCCCCGTTGTAATTGCCGATGCAGACGTTGTAAATCCGTTTTTTCGTACGGCGGAGGCAAAGGATATGCTTGACAGTGAGGGGATACGCCTTGTTGCTCCTAAGTATGCTGTTTCATCTGTTGACCTTCCAACGTTGCCTGCAGAAATGAATTCGCTGTTTATTGATAACGGTGAGCATTCTATAATTGACGTAGGCGGGGACCCTGCCGGTGCAAGGGTGCTTGGCGTATACAAGGAAATCATAAAGCGTGTAGGATATGAAATGTACGTCGTTGTAAACACAATGCGTCCGTTTACCGATACCAAGGAAAAAATAATTAAATACACACGGGATATCAGCCGCTCAAGCGGTCTTGAGGTTACAGGTTATATTTCCAATACAAACCTTGCAGATGAAACAACTGCGGATATCGTGTGGAACGGTTATGATATCTTAAATGCGGCTTCCAAAGATATGAATATTCCGATCAAATATATTGCCGTACAAAAGGGTGTGGATATAGGCGGTCGTTGTGATATTGAAATTAAATATATCGAAAGATTTATGAAGTTACCCTTTTAATCAGGGTTACTTAAAAAGGAGAATATATATGGCAAGAATTATTATTGACAAGGAAAGGTGCAAGGGCTGTGGCTTGTGTACCTATGCGTGTCCCAAGAAAATTATTGAGCTCTCTAAAACAGAGATAAACTCCAAGAGTTATTTCCCTGCAGTTCTTATAGATGAGAGTGCGTGTATCGGATGTGCTGCGTGTGCAAGAATGTGCCCCGACGTAGCTATCGTTGTTGAAAAATAACATGAATTGAGCAGATAGAGAAAGGTAATAGTATTATGGCAAAAGTGTTGATGAAAGGAAATGAAGCCATTGGTGAGGCAGCTATCGCTGCAGGATGTAAATATTTCTTCGGATATCCTATAACTCCCCAGAGTGAGCTTCCCGAATATATGTCAAAAAGGCTTCCCGAGGTAGGAGGAGTTTTCCTTCAGGCTGAAAGTGAAGTTTCCGCAATCAATATGGTATACGGTGCTGCAGGTGCAGGTGCACGTGTTATGACAGGCTCATCAAGCCCCGGAATAAGCCTCAAGCAGGAGGGTATTTCTTACATAGCCGGAGCAGAATTGCCTTGCGTTATCGTTAATATTGTAAGAGGTGGCCCCGGTCTTGGCGGTATCCAGCCTGCACAGTCAGACTATTTTCAGGCTGTAAAGGGCGGCGGACATGGTGATTTCCACCTTGTAGTTCTTGCTCCTGCATCTCTCCAGGAGGTTGCAGACCTTATGCAGGAAGGCTTTGATATTGCAGATCAGTACAGAACTCCTGTTATGCTTCTTGGCGACGGTATGATAGGCCAGATGATGGAGCCTGTTGAATTTGGACGTACAGCTCCCAGAAAGCTTAAGGAGAAGGATTGGGCAACCACAGGCTGTGAAGGCGGAAGAAAGCCCAATATCATAAATTCCCTTTATATTTCACCTCAGGATCTTGAAGATCATGTTTTGCATCTTTATGAAAAGTATGCAGAAATCGAAAAGAACGAGGTTAAGGTTGAGGAATATAACTGCGAGGATGCAGACATTATTCTTACAGCATACGGTACAACAGCAAGAATCATGTCTGCATCCTCG
>SVGI01000064.1 GCA_015056385.1 Clostridiales bacterium | reverse complement strand
GTTCGAAAACTAAAAAAAAAGCCGCCAGTTCAATTCAGGTTTGATCTGACAGCTTAATTTTGTTCTTTTTTGTGTCTACTAACTATTGACTATTTCAACGTATTGTTCTTGCTTTTTTCAATAATGCCCTTATTCTTCAATTATGCTTGTGACTCCTCATGCTTTTTAATAAGCTTTTTAATTCTCTGTACAGGATTAAGCAACGGTGAAAGTGTATTATCGTAATTGAGTGTGTCAATGATATATGCAAGATATTTTGACATATCTACTGTCATATGCCAGTCTCTTGACTTAAGCTCAGGTGATACGTAAATAAGGTTTGTTGTAAAGATGGCATCAAAGAGACCATCTTCATATGCCTTATCCATCTTTTCAAGACCCTCACAGAAAAGGCCAAAGGATGAGAATATGAATATTCTCTTTGCTTTAAGCTTTTTGAGCTGTGCTGCAATATCAATAACAGAATCACCGGATGAAATCATATCATCAACAACGAAAACATCCTTCCCCTCTACGTTATCGCCCAAAAACTCATGACAAACAATAGGGTTTCTTCCGTTAACGATAACAGAATAATCTCTTCTCTTATAGAACATACCTACGTCAAGGCCGAGAACTGATGAATAATTCAATGCTCTGGACATACCGCCCTCATCAGGAGAGATTATCATAGCATGCTTTGAATCAATCTTAACATCCGGGAACATTTTAACAAGTGATTTAATCATCTGGTATGATGTAGGAACGCTTTCAAAGCTTTCAAGAGGAACTGCGTTTTGTACTCTGGAATCGTGTGCATCAAACGTAATGATATTCTCAACACCCATAGAAACAAGCTCCTGAAGCGCCATAGCGCAGTCGAGAGATTCACGTGATGAACGACGATGCTGCCTACCCTCGTAAAGCATAGGCATAATAACATTTACACGCTTTGCCTTGCCGCCGATTGCAGAAATTATTCTTTTAAGATCCTGGAAATGATCGTCAGGACTCATTGGAACTGTCATTCCGTACATATTGTATGTAACACCGTAATTAAATGGATCACATATTATGAAGAGATCCTTGCCGCGCACAGACTCTTTAATAAGGCCCTTGCCTTCACCTGTACCAAATCTGGGGCAGGATACGTGAACCTGAAATGAAGAAATCACCTGATTCAACGCTTTAGCACCTAAAATACTGTTTGCATAAGCATTATTTCTCCACTCAACCAAATAATTATCTACGCTTTCGAGTATTTTTTCACAACCGTTCATTGCTATAATACCAAGTTCACCAACCGGAAGAAATCCAGCGCCATCTGTTCGTAAAATCAAAATGCAATCCTCCAAAAAAAATCTCTACTATATTTTACAACTTTCAGCATAAAAAATCAATATAGGAAAGCATTATTTACTTTTTAATTTTATTTACCAAAAATTGCTTCCCCTGCTTCTGCATACCATTTTCTTCTATTGGAAATAATCCTTATATCCATCCATGTTTTATGTTTTAGTCTAGAAAGGATTATTTACGTTGATTCATAAAGTAGAGGTAAGCTCTGTAAATACATCACAATTACCTGTATTAAAAAACAGTGAAATGCTTATTCTTTTTGAAAAAATAAAAAACGGGTCTGAATACGAAAGGGCTTCCGCACGCGAGGAGCTCATTAACGGCAACCTAAAGCTTGTCTTAAGTGTAATCAAAAATTTTTCATCCAGAAACGAAAATGCGGACGATCTTTTTCAAATAGGATGTATAGGCTTAATAAAGGCAATAGATAATTTTGATACTTCTCTTGGTGTGAAATTCTCTACCTACGCCTTCCCTATGATTGTAGGAGAGATAAGACGGCATTTAAGAGACAACAATCCTATTCGTGTGTCGAGATCATTAAGAGATATTGCATATAAAATTTTACAATATAAAAACGAAAACAGTGAAAGCTTTGATCTTGATGAAATAGCAGAAAAAATTGACGTTAAGCGTGAGGACCTTGTTTTAGCCATGGAGGCAATGCAGGACACCGTATCACTTTCCGAGCCTATGTATAACGATAACGGGGACGCCGCGTACCTTTCAGATTACGTTTCTGATGAAACAGATTACGAAGCTGTAATATTAGACAGAATAGCGTTAAGGAAGGCCTACTCTTCATTAGGCGAAAGAGAAAAGAAAATACTTTTAATGCGTTTTTTTACAGATAAGACTCAAACCGAAATTGCGAGTGAAATAGGCATAAGCCAGGCACAGGTAAGCAGACTTGAAAAAGCGGCAATAAAATCACTGAAAGACCAATTATAACGATTGATAGATTTATTGTGTGTTTTTAATACTTTTAAGGTCTTGTTGCTGTCAAGATGTAAGCAAACTCTGTTTCTATGTAGTCCAAATCATCCAAACCGCAGTTCAATAAATATCTCTTTATTTCATCGGGTGTATCGGGATAAATATCTATTTTATATTCACCGTATTCCAAATACTTTGATGTGTTTTTATCAAGTGATAAAACAACCCTTCCACCCTTATTCAATAAGGAACAGATTTTGTTTATGCATTTTTCCTTTTCTTTGATGTGCATAAACGTCAATGTTGAATATATAACATCAAACGTAGAACCAAAAGTATACTGCATAAAATCAGCGCATATAAGTTCTATGTTTTTATAGTAAGATAGGTTCAGGCGGGCTTGGGCAACGGTTTTAGATGAAACGTCAATACCGTATAATATTTTACACAACGGCGCAACACGCGCGGCAATCCGCCCGGTTCCCACGCCAATTTCTAAAACAGCACGGCTTTTATCAAGCCTCATCGCCCGGATAAAAGCCTCCCCGTCCCACTTGTTCATATACTCACGAAGCGTATCATTATCATAGAATGGGTCATTACCGTCTGTAATAATCATATCGTAGTATTCAATCAGTTTATCCATATAAAGTTTATACAAAACCGCCCAACAACCATTTACTGGAGTTGGGCGGTTATAACTGTTAACTATTATTTTACGCAGCCTGCACCTGCAAGAAGAGCCTCTTTATTTATAGGTACAAGCTTACGCTTGTTTTCACCAAGAACCTTAACCATTGCTTCCAAAACAGAATCAACGCTTACAATCTTGGACTTTTCAATGTAAGCACCCAAAAGAATCATATTTGCAATTCTTGAGTTACCTATCTGATTTGCCATTTCGTTTGCCGAAATGTAGTAATCGCTTATATCGTCTCTTGTTGATTTAATATCGATAAGAGAGCTGTTTACAAACAAATTTCCGCCTGCTTCAAGCTTTGATTCAAACTTGATAAGAGAGGATTTGTTCATTACTATTACAGCGCTTGCAGAAGTAACGATAGGAGAAGCAACAGGAGAATCGGAAATAACGATGTTGCAGTACGCCGTACCGCCACGCATTTCAGGACCGTATGAAGGAAGCCATGAAACCTCTTTTCCTTCCATCATACCTGCATATGTAAGCATCTGACCCATGGACATAATGCCCTGACCGCCAAAACCGGCAATAATTATCTGTTCAGTTTTATTCATATTCGTATCTCCTTATTCTGCAGTAACGTCCTTATATACTCCGAGAGGATACTGAGGAATCATATTAGCCTCAAGCCAATCAAGAGCATCCTTAGGTGTCATACCCCAGTTTGTAGGACATGTGGAAAGAACCTCTACAAGGGTAAAGCCCTTGCCTGCAAGCTGGAGCTCAAAGGCCTTTTTAATAGCCTTTTTTGCATTGATAATATTCTTAACGTCGTGTACGGAAACCCTTGCAATATATGCAGGACCGTCAAGAGTAGCTAAAAGCTCGGAAACGCGGATAGGATATCCTGCAACGTTGGGATCACGTCCGTAGGGAGCTGTGGTAGCCTTCTGCCCTATAAGTGTTGTAGGTGCCATCTGGCCGCCTGTCATACCGTATATAGCGTTATTTATAAATATAGTAGTGATTTTTTCACCTCTTGTTGCTGCGTGAACGATTTCTGCCATACCGATAGATGCAAGGTCGCCATCGCCCTGGTATGTGAAAACTGTTTTATCCTTAAGAACCCTCTTTATACCTGTAGCAACAGCAGGAGCTCTGCCGTGTGAAGCCTCGTGCATATCAACGTTAAAATAGTCATACGCGAAAACCGAACAACCAACAGGAGCAACACCAACTGTAGATTCTCTGATACCTAATTCATCAATAACCTCTGCAACAAGACGATGAACTATTCCATGTGTACAACCGGGACAATAATGAAACGGTTTTTCTGTCAATGCTTTCGGTCTTTCAAAAACAACTGCCATAATCTGATTACTCCTTTCTTATTTTCCCAATATTTTTTTAACTTCAGCAAGGATGTCTTTCGGTTCAGGAACCATACCGCCTGTTCTTCCGTAGAAGTATACAGGCTTCTTCCCTGCTACTGCAATTTTAACATCATCAACCATCTGTCCCATGCTCATTTCAACGCTAAGGAATGCCTTTGCCTTACCGTCAGCCAATCTGGAATAGCTTTCTGAGGGGAAGGGCCAAAGTGTTATGGGGCGTACAAGACCGATCTTGATGTTTTCTTTTTCTGCAAGCTGAATAACGTTTTTAACGATTCTTGCTGTTGTACCGTATGCTGTAAGAATAATGTCTGCATCCTCGCAGTTATATTCCTCAACCTTAACCTCGTTCTTTTCGATTTCTGCATACTTTTCATAAAGATGCAAAACATGATCTTC
>SVGI01000012.1 GCA_015056385.1 Clostridiales bacterium | reverse complement strand
CCTGATCATATGATAAAGGAAAAAGTCGTGAAGCTCGTAGGGTCCAACAAGGTCCTCGGTTTTCTGCGCAATTTGTCCGTTATCTGCAGGGAGAAGCTCGGGGCTTACAGGTGTTGCGAGAATATCCTCAAGCACGGCGGAAAGCTCTCTATCATTACATCTGCCTGAATAGTTTGCGATCATATGTTTAAGGAGAGTTTTCGGTATGGAGGCATTTACTCCGTACATAGACATATGGTCTCCGTTGTAGGTTGCCCAGCCTAATGCCAATTCTGAAAGGTCGCCCGTTCCTATAACAAGGCCGTTGTATTTGTTTGCAAGATCCATAAGCACAAGGGTACGTGATCTTGCCTGGGCGTTTTCATACGTTGTATCAAAGGTATTTTCACTATGGGAAATATCGGCAAAATGGGTTTTAACCATATTCGTTATGCTTATAGACTTAAGTGTTACACCAAGCCTTTTACAAAGCAATACGGCATTGTTTTTTGTGCGCCCCGTTGTACCTAATCCGGGCATTGTTACTGCGATAATATCTGTTCTTGGCTTCGAGAGCATGTCTGCGGCGCGGCAGCATACAAGAAGAGCTAAGGATGAATCCAATCCCCCTGATATACCTAAAACAAGGCTTTGAGCGTGTGTATGCTCCCAGCGTTTTTTTAGGCCGGAGGCCTGCATTACAAGGATTTGCTCACATCTTTCACCTCGCAACGCTTCATCCTCGGGTATGAACGGATGTGTACTGAAACGCCTTGTAAGATTTGTTTGTGATACTGAAATATCGAATTCTGTTACGATATAATCTGCTCTGTGCTGTGCAAAATCGGCAATACTTCTTCTTTCAAATACAAGCCTGTCAACGTCTGCCTCGGAAACTGCGCATGCGCCGCTAAAGGGCTTGCCTTCGCCTATGATGTGTCCGTTTTCCGATATTATACAGTGGCCTGAATATACGCAGTCTGTTGTGGATTCTCCCTCGCCTGCATTTGCGAAAATATATGCGCACTTAAGCCTTGAGGCCTGTGCATTGATGAAATTGCGCCTGTAAGCCTCCTTTGATACCAATTCACATTCAGCGGAAATATTTGCAATTACCGTAGCGCCTGCCTCTGCATGCCTTGCAGACACAGGGGATAGGCTGTACATATCCTCACCGATTTCTACGCCAAATACAAAGTTAGGCAGGGATTTACACTTAAATACCTGCTTGGTACCGAACGGAACAATATCTCCTTCAATATCAACGAAGCACATATCGCCGGGTGCTTTTGCAAAATAACGTGATTTATCGGAGAACGAATTACCAAAGACGCTTGTTTTGGGCACGATACCAAGTATTTTCCCGCCGGAGATGACAGCGGCACAGTCATATAGGCTTTGATTATACTCAAAGGGAAGCCCAACTATAATTGCGGCGTCATAATTTTTTGCGGCTTTAGCTATGCTGTTCAATGCCTTCAAGGCAGAAGATATAAAGATAGGCTGAAAAAACAAATCTCCACAGGTTGAGCCTGTTATACAAAGCTCGGGGAAAACGATAAGCTTAGCCCCGTTTTCTGCCAACTCACCTATTTTAGCAATTATGGAGGAGGCATTATATTGGCAGTCTGCCACCTTTATTTGCGGGGCGGTTGCTGCAACTTTAATAAATCCGTGTTTCACGCTTAAGCACCTCATTGGTATTTATTATGATTATTATATATAAAAGTTTATTTATAGTCAAATTTTTATGCAAAATAGGGGGTACGTGCTGTACGTCCCCCTGGAATTTTTTACTGTGTTTCTTATTTGCCTACGTTACCTGCCGTTGAAAAATCAAGCTCATCGGAAACTGAAAACTCCTTATCTCCTGCATATATTTTTACACGCTTTACGTTATCAAACTGTGCGCAGGTAAGGGTTATGGAACGAAGTACTCCGCGCTCACTTAACGTATCCAGCTTCAAATCGTTAAAGCAGTCGTTGAAAAAGAGACACGCCGTATCACCGATCATCTGAACGCTTATAAGCTCGCATCCACTTGGAAGTGTAAACGAAAGTCCGCTTAATTCAGTGGGTCCGTTCAAAAGCTCTCTTATGGCATCCTCGCAACCTGGATTGGTTTTATCTATATAACGTGTGATTGGTACCATATATTCATAGTTTGTGCTTGAATATGTGTAGTAAAATACCGAAACAGCGTTATCTTCAGCTATTTCCACACCTGTATCCTCCAAATTGATTTTCGGGGCGGATAAGGGCTCTCCAACGCGTGTTCCCATAGGCAACTCATCTATAACTGAGGAATCAAACATAAGCTGTACCTCATCTACTGTGGGAAGGGCGGTAAGGGCAAGAACAACGCCATGCACAAAGTTTTCCTCTGCAATAACACTGTCGAAAACAGCGTCGTTAATGGAAAAATCTACTCTTGCAAGCCCGTCGTGTACGTCAAGCCCGTTAAGGGTTACCTTGGACGGAATAAGAGATTGAAGTCCCATGGTTATAAGCTGCTGCTTTTGCTCGGGGGAGTTCATCATAGCCTTAATTACTGCGTGGGCAAGCCCCTCTGTCCACTTTATTTTTGTTGAAACAGGTACTATGTAGGAGTTGCTGTCTGCGTAATATACGGTTACCTCGCTTTCTGTCTGTGGTGTGGTGATTACACCTGCAGGCGTATCCGTTGGCGGCGTAATAGCCTCACCGGTTGGAGTGGGTTGTTGAGAGCATCCCGTAAATATAAGCGCGGAAAGTAAAAAAATACATATTACTGCTCTTAATTTTTTGATGCGTATCTTTTTCATTTATATTCCTCCTTTATTATTATTATCGTTGTTTTGTACGGTATTACAAAGAGCCGAAAGCCTGTTTTCAAGCTCGCTTACGTGTATGTTTGCCTTCAGAATTTGCTGCTCGTGCTGCTTTATTTTATCCCGAATATCAACGCTCAGCTTATATTGCTTGCTTACCTCCTTTGATATTCTCTGCAGCTCTGATTCAAATGCTTTATTTCCTTGTTGAATACTAAGCCCGTTTACCTCTGATGAAAGCCCTTCAATATCCCTTGATAATTTATCTATTTGCTTTTGCAGATTCTCGTTTTCTGAAATGCTTATCTGCGCATTGTTTTCCTGAATGCTGATTGGCGTAAGGGGCTTTTCTGCAACTGAAAAATCTGATTCATCCGCTGAAAAATTAATTATGTCAGTATTGCTTTCGTACCTTGAAAAGCATTCCTTTACGTTTATATTTCCCTTTGAATATAAAAGAAGATACCCCTTATCTCCCTTTTCCACGTGTATATTTTCGGAGTGCAGATAATCATTATTTCCCTGTATTTGCCCTATAATGCTCCATACGTCGTTATCAAGAGAATAGAGAAGAAGCCTGTTTGTTTTTACGTCGTGTATGCAATATGTCATACGGTCGTTTTTATCCAGGTTGCTTGATACCATTATGGCTTGCCCGTCGCCTAACGTAAGCACGGGCACCTGGCGCCATGCGCCTGAATTGTATTTATAGCTGAATATTTTCATAGGCTTTGTACTTGATTCAATACAAAAGGTTATAAATACGTCGTTATACCCCTGCCCCGATATAAAGTAGGGACAACGCTGATTTGACGATAAGACAAGAATAACACGTTCACAAAACACCTTTCCGTTTTCGTGTGTACATATATATACAAGCTTGTTTTGATTGGTAAGGGCAAGAAAATGCATATTTGAGCTTTTGTCCCTGGACATGCTTATACGCTGTATATTGTTTTTTAGACGTATCCTTTCGCTGCCGTTATATAAAAACAGCATACCGTTATTTTCCAGAACAGGAACAATATGTCCGGATGCGGTATTGCTTGAACGTATAGAATTACTTTCTGTGTCCATATTTTTCTCCTTTATATATATTGTAGTGAGCATATTTCTTGGGTAATTTATCATTATTCTCTTTGAGATTATATTTTTGAAAACAGCGTATTATTACTGTCAAAACCCGGCGGTACGGAATATTATGCTAATGAAACACAGCCGATATTCATTGGCGGTGAATAAATTTATCGGAGGAGTATTAATATGTCATTTTACACATACAGAAACAGAGGTAATGAACGTTGCCCCGGTCAGGCTGATTACGAATCCCTTCACTGTATTACGGAGAAGGTATGTATTCAGGTAAACAAGGTTTTCGACTCCTGTCTTCAGCAGGAATCCTTAACAGGGGAAACAATAGTTTTAGACGGTATCTCTGATGCTACAACCTACACGTTTATAGGGCTCAGAAATACTACGGCAACAGGTACACTTTCAAATCTCACCATAACAAGAATACCTGACAGATGCAATTTTTCAAGAGTACAGGCAGACGTATCCATTCCTGTACAGGTGGTATTAAGCGATGCTACAAACACAGAAATTACAGTTCCCGCAACATTTACAGTACATAAGGATGTTGTGCTTTATGTACCCGATGCATCAATAATTCCTTATGAAATTGAAGCCGTTGTAGGAGTAATGGGTATATCCGGTAACGTTATTATCACAGGCCCCACTACTGCAATTCTTAACGCCGATGTTTGCGTATCAATAATTCTTAAGGTTGTTGCAGTTGTAGAGCTTCTTGTTCCTGCATACGGTTACTGCGAAATTCCTCCCTGCGATAATTTTTCAGACAGCACCTGCGATGCGTTCTTTTCACTTCCGCTGTTCCCCGAAACATTTGGTGGTGGATGCTGCTGCTGTGATGATTGATTATGTGATAAATCTGTTGGATGTAAAGGATGAGAAGTATTTTCTCATCCTTTTTGCATATTTGTATATTATTGAAAAAAGAGGTGTATTGTGTTAGAATCTCTGTAATATCCTGTTAGAAAGTATATGTTAGGAAAAATAATGGGTAAAAATAAAGGCTTAAGGCGTTCTCTCAGTTCGGTGTTGGTGCTGATATTTCTGCTTATATCGGCAATAACAGCTTTTTCTGTGTGCCAGTATGAGTATATAAGAATTTCAGACTATAATATTTCAAGTGAAAAAATATCCAATGCAAACAGTGGCTTTACAATACTTCAGATATCTGATATGCACAGCAAGGTGTTTGCCTTTTCCAACAAACTGCTTGTGAGAAAAATAAAAAGGGTAGACCCTGATGTTATCGTTGCATCAGGGGATATGCTGAATTCCGTAAACGATAACGGCGAGGTTTTCATTGAGCTGTGTAAAACGCTTTGCAGAGATTATCCCGTATATTACGTTGCAGGGAATCACGAGCTTATATTAAAGAACGTAAGTAACCGAGAGATATATGATTCGTATATAAGCGCTCTTGAGGAGATAGGTGTAAATATACTTTTCAACAAAAGCGAGGTAATAAATGATGACGTTGTAATTCACGGTGCGGTGGTACCTCTTATGTATTACAGGGATGCAGAGCTGGAGATTATAGATAAGGATAAGCCCTTTAATCTGAACAGGCTAAGAGAGCTTGTTCCTGCGCCCTATGAAAATGATGGGTACAAGGATAAGCTCAACGTTCTTGTTGCTCATACTCCGGTGTACTTGGATACCTATGCTCAATGGGGGGCAGACCTTGTTTTAAGCGGACATATGCACGGCGGGGCAATATATATCCCCGGCGTTGGAGGGCTTCTTTCTCCTGAAAAAGAATTTTTTCCCGAATATTACCGTGGTTTATATACAAAGGGTGATACAAATATGGTAGTAAACGCAGGATTTTCAAGCGGCACGTTTAAGCTCAGACTCTTCAATTATCCGGAAATTTCAGTTATACGCCTGTTTTCGGATAATACAGAGGGGACGTAATTTATTTGATTAAGCATCCACCTGTTATACGGGTGGATTTTTCGTATAAATAAATATCCACCCGCATAGCGGGTGGTTTTTCATTTTCGGGCATAGCCCTAATCACTACTGGCAACGCACAAGTGCGTTTATTATTGGCCTGCCAGCCATGCATTTATTACTTACTACCCATAAATGGATTTTATGTATTGTATGCCTCCCTTGTAAAAATTATTGGCTTTGCCAAAATGGGAGGTGGATTTTTGCCTTAAGCAAAAAGACGGAGGGATTGGATTGTACTACTTAAAACTCCTCGCAATCGTAAGGCATATAATATTTCCAAAATATTCTGCTCTGAAAAAATACGAGCAGGTTTTTAACATAAAAAGGAGAAAACATAAAAAAGAAATTTCACAATTCCCATTAAAACAATCCCCCAGTCTTCGCTTTCGCGAAGACGGCCCCCTTCACAGTTATTGGCTTCGCCATAACCAAGGGGCCTTTATTATATTTTCATCGGTTAACCTCTTTTGAACCACGCGATAGTCGCGTGGTTTTCGGTATATAAAAAAAGCCAAGCTTCTTATGCGGCTTGGCTTTAATGCTGTAAACTATGTTATCAGTTTTTATACATATAAGGTGCGTTTGTATAGAACGTAGGATGTGAATCTGTAATTCCGTATCTGTTGCCGTAGATTTTAACGCTATCCCCAACTACGAAACGAAGCTCATCTGTGGTCATAATCTGAACGTTACATATTCTTGACTTACCGTCCTTACCCTTGAAGCTTACAAGGGCGGTATATCTGTCTGCTTCCTTCTTAAGGGAGGTAATGGTTGCGTCAAATACGTATCTCTGACCTCTGCGGTATGAATCGTTTGCGAGAACGTTGTCGTACTCGGTTGCGGTAAATGCCCAGCATGTACGTGAGTAGTAGGACCAATCCTGCATATTGTCAGCAACAATATCTATGCTTGTAGATTCGCCGTTAAGTGTTGCTGTGATAGTAAATGCAACGTAGCCGAACTTAGGCATAAGAAGCTGCATAGTATACGTTCCTGCTTCTGTAATTTGTGCAGGTGAGGTTACTGTAATATAGTCAGAAACCGTTATTGTGCTTCCGGGTGAAACAGTACCTGTAAGTGTAACGACTTCCTTTTTATCTGCCTTTACAGGTGTTACCTGGTCGCAGGTGAAATATCTTGCCATATCTCTGTGAACGTTTATTTCAAAGGATACGGGACGATGCTTTTCTGCGGAAACAGTAACGAAGAAAAGCTTTGTTTCGCTGGGTACGGAAAGTGTTGCGGAGAAATGACCCTCTGCGTCAACGTATTCGGAAAGATCCTGTGAATCTATCACAACAGAAGCACCGGGCACTGTTGTAAAGCTGATTTCCACATTGTTGGCAGCAGTTTCAAAAACAGAGTCAACAGAGGGGGTAATATCTGTTACGGATACGTACTTGGCATTTACGGTGAGACTCTTGGTTGTAACGTAGTCGTCTGCACCCTCCAGAACAGCCTTGAATTCAAGGCTTATGTCGAGTGGATCCCCGTAAACTGCGCTATCCTCGTAGAAGAAATCATAAAGAACTCTCTCATCAAATGAAAGAACTATTGAATCGTTTATATCGGGTATGTGTTCCTCACCCAATACAATAACCTTGTTTGCGTTGGTTGTTATGTGGAAGGAGTACTTCTTGAAGCCGTCGACAGTTTCTGTGCCGTCTGTTACTGTAAACGAAATATCTCCCGGTACGTTAGGTGTAGTATCGGGTGTAACAGAGGGTGTGGGGTCAGGCGTGGATATACTGTTAACTATTCCTCTTACAGTAAAGAACAGGCCTATTGCAATAAGCACAAGCACCAATATAGCAATAATGCGGTAGAGGGTCTGCTTGTTTTTCTTTTCGCCATCTTTGGGTGCCTTTGCCTTTTTTACGGCCGGTTTTTTCTTCTTTGAACGGCCGGAGAAGGGTACGGACGTGGTTTTTCTGTAATTAACGCCCTCGGAAAGAGTTTTAAGGTCATCGTCAAAGGTGTTGTAGCCAGTGTTATATGAAGCGTCGTTTGCGCCTTCGGAATTACGCTTTTTGGCCTTTGCCACGCTTTCTACTGCGGCAGCATTGAATATTGTATTGTTTTCTGCGTTATTTTCAAGACTGTTTATCGCGGTCTGTGAAAAAAAGTCATCAGCTTCTGCGTCGGTATCTGTTTTCCTTTCAGCGCTGCCATCTGAGCTTGATGCAGATGCTGCAAGTATTTTGGCAAATTTATTAAGCTTTTTATCTACCTCTGATTCGCTTGAGACAGTAGCACGGTTTTTCTTTCTTATGTCGGCAGGAATATAATCCTCTTCATTTAATACGTTATCCTCTGCCTGTACAGCATCGTTGCTTCTTTGGGCAAAAATAGATGTTATTTCATCATCCGTAGGTACCATAGTCTGTTCAAGGCCGTAGCTGTCAGATACGTTATCCTCATTTACGGCTTTGGTATCGGGAATATTGTCTTCACCGTTATCTGCTATGGGCTCGCTTACAGGTGAAACGGACTTTGATGATGCCAACGTCATTTCCAGCAATACGTTGTAATCTGTTTGCTGCTTCTTTTCGGAAGAGCTTGCCTTTTTATTGAGAATCTGCTTTATCCTTTCGGAATCGTATGCGGCAAAATCCTCACTCATATCCGGGGCAAAGGCGTCATCCTTGGCGTTAGGGTCAAGAGAGGCTCCGCAGTTATAGCAGTATGTAAATTTATCATTATTATCTGTATTGCATTTTTTGCAAATCATCTTAGTTAATAATCCTCCGTAATTCGGTGTCTACAATATTATATCAAAATCCTCAAAAAAATACAATATATGCGTTTTAATAATATACAACAGGAATATATCCCATTTTTCGGTATTAAAATGTGTTCCCAAAACGGGAGGGGGATATATGGTAACATTTTCAAAAAAATCAAAAAAAAAACTTGCACTTTTATTTTTAGTGTGGTATAATGTCGTAGTTAATTATGCAAACACAATATGTTTATATATTCTGGGAGGAAAACACAATGTCTAAAGTTTGTTCAGTATGCAATAAGGGAAGAACATATGGGCACAAGGTAAGCCATTCTAATATCAAAACCAACCGTTCATGGATGCCGAACCTCAAAAAGGTAAGAATTAAGGTTGACGGAACAGTTAAGCAGGTATATGTTTGCACTCATTGCTTGCGTGCAAATAAGGTTGAGCGTGCTTAATCCTTAAAGCGATTTTTTTAATTTGATTTCTATGCGGATGCGTCTGTACATCTGCAATGCATTGACCGAGGCGCGTACAACGCCTCTGTTTGTGTTTATTTAGGTTTTTTTTGAGGGTGTAAATATGGCAAAGAGAGAGATTTGTCTTCTTGATCGTGATGATTGTCTTCGTAAGCATTGCAAGGAGGTTGAGGTTATAACACCTCGCATACGTAATCTCATATATGATATGATAGAGGCGATGTATAATGCGAACGGTGTAGGTCTTGCCGCGCCTCAGGTAGGTGTTTTAAGGCGAATTGTTGTTATAGACGTTAATCCTGACGAGGAAGATCCTATCGTGCTAATCAACCCCGAAATCACGTATATGAGCGAGGAAAAGGAAAAATCACTTGAGGGCTGCTTAAGCGTCCCCGGCAGATGGGGCTACGTAGAAAGGCCTAAAAGGGTGCGTGTAAGGGCTGCTGATATAGATGGTACAGTCCGTGAAATAGAAGGCGAGGGTCTTTTGGCAAAGGCTATATGCCACGAGTGCGACCATCTTAACGGTGTTATGTTTGTGGACCATGTAATCGGAAGATTTTATACCGACGAGGATCTTAAAAAGGCGGAGGAAAAGAATTGAAAGCAGTATTTATGGGTACGCCGGATTTTTCGGTTAAAATACTGGAGGGTATGTGTGAGGTTGTGTCGGTTGATTTTGTTATTACTCAGCCGGACAGGGAAAGGGGCAGAGGCCATAAGCTGCAGAGCCCTCCCGTAGCCGAGTATGCCAGAAGTAATGGCATACCGTTTTATCAGCCTGATTCCGTAAAAAGTGAGGAGTTTGTTTCTTTTTTGCGCAAGGCTGCTCCCGATATAATCGTAACAGCTGCATACGGCCAGATCGTTCCCAAGGAAATTCTCGAAATTCCTACCTATGGATGCGTAAATATACATGGCTCGCTGCTTCCTAAATACCGCGGCGCATCTCCCGTTCAGCAGGCGCTTATCAACGGTGATAAAATCACGGGTATTACCCTTATGAAAATGGATGAAAAAATGGATAGCGGGGACGTTATCCTTATGCATCCCGTTGAAATAACGGACGATGATAATGCTGAAACTCTTATGAATAAGCTTGCGGATACAGGCGCCGTGATGATTAAGGATTATCTTACAGCCCTTATGATGGGTAAGGAAATCTCATCATCCCCACAGGATCATTCACAGGCTACCTACTGTAAGAAGATAGATAAGGACTCCTGTAAAATAGATTGGTCTATGCCGGGAGAAGATATTGTAAACCGCATAAGGGCGTTTTCTCCCGCTCCCTGTGCATTTACGTTTATAAACGGTACAAGATGTAAAATATTCAGCGCGCGCTGTGTAAGCATTGAGGATAATGCGCCTTATGTACCCGGAGAAATAATAAAGGCGTATCAAAATGATCTTATTGTTTGCTCCGGAGATACAACAGCCGTTAAAATAGAAATAATTCAGCCCGAAGGTAAAAGGGCTTTGAAGGCATCTGAATTTATGCCTGGAAGAGAAATTTCCGCAGGAATGCGGTTTGAATAATTGTATATGTGTATTTTGCCCGACAATATCGGGCAAAATTTTTAGAATAACACTTAAAGGGAATCATAATGGATAACAAATTCACTTCATCAAAAAACACAGAAAAAAGAAAATTCTCCGATAGAAAGCCTGGTGGGGAGCGCCGTGGCAGTGGTGATAAAAATGGCGGCTTCAATAAAACGTCAGGCCGTTTTTCAAAGGAAAGAAAAAGCTACGGCAATATGAATTCCGATAAAAAGGGTTATTCAGAAAAAAACACGTCTTTCAGTAGGGAGAAAAAGCCTTATTCAGGTGATAAGCCCTTTGGCGAAAAGAAATATATAGACAGAAAATCTGCATATAATTCAGATAAGACACCCTCCGAAAGAAAGGGCGGCTTTTCATCCCGTGGAGAAAAAGCTTATCCTGAAAGAAAATTTGAAGGTAACGGCAGAAGAGATTCCTTTAATAAGGATAAGGCGCAGGGAAGCAGCAGATACTCCGGCACGGAAAGAAAGCCTCGCTTTGAGGGAGCTCATTCCAATAGCCGTGGCGAGTATTCAAGCAAGAAAAGGTATTCCGACAATGGTGTCAGGTTCTCAGATAAGAGTAGCTATACCGATGGCAAGCCTTTTGACAATAATATAAAGAACACCCAAAAGGGCAGATTTTCATCAAAGCCCGCAGGCAACAGAGATACCGAAAGAAAGGTGTATGAATACAAGCCTGCCTTTGTGAAGCCTGAAAACGAGGAAATTACTGAAAAAACACAGGAAATAGTCAGTGTAAAAGTCGAACAACCGATAGAAAAGCCTGTGTTTTCACCTAAAGCAGAGAATAAAACAGAAAGCACAGTTCTTGATAAAAAGCTTGAAACTGTACTCCATTTGCTTATAAACGTAGATAAAAACGGTAAAAGTCTTAAGGAATCACTTGAAAACAACGAAACCTATCAGTTGTTCGATAAACACTCGAAGGTTTTTGTACGTAAAATTGTACAGGGAGTATTTGAAAAGAGGCTTACACTTGATTCCATTATAGAGAGCCTTGTGGACGGACGGAAAATAAAGGCCTGGCTTATGGAAATACTCCGTGTTATTGCATACAGAATTCTTTACACCAGGGCAGACGTTAACGAAGTTATATATCAGGGCGTTGAGCTGTGTAAAAAATACGTTTCACCCGAGCTTGCTCCTTACACAACAGCCATAGCACGAAAGCTTGAGCGCAGTAAAAACGAGTATGACCCTGAAAACAGAACGTACAAAAATTCTGTCGAACGAATTGCGTATATATATTCATGGCCTACTGAGGTTATATCGAATTGGACAAAGAATTACGGCCAGGATATAGCCGTGCTTATCGCCTCACAGAAAATAAAAAATAAGGGTGTTGCTTATATGCTGTCCCTTGATGAGGAGGATAACGAAACCCTTATGTATGAGCTTGAGGATAACAACATCTCACACAGCAAGGGCATTGTCAACAGAACAATTTTCTTTGACGATATCTCCGCTGTTAACGATATGACTGTTTACAAAGAGGGTAAGCTTGTTGTCAGAGGTCTTGGTGCTATATTAGTCGCAAAAATCCTTGATGCAGGAAAAAACGATAACGTTCTCGTTATTGGAAAAAACACAGAGGAAATCACAGCCTGCATAAAGGATAGGTCAGATGCAGGTGTAACGCTGTTTGATGGGGATGACCCAGGTGAAACAGGCTTATACAGTAAGATAGTTGTTGCCCCTAAATCAGGTGAATTCGGCAAGGTTGCATCAGCCCCTGACGTAAAGGCACAGCTTGGTACATACAGCTTTACAAAATACACACAGGCGCAAAGGGCTGCGCTTGATGCCGCATTAAAAAATCTTTCTGCAAACGGCACTATGCTTTACTTCACAAATACTGTTTGCAATGCGGAAAATGAGGATATGGTAAGCTCTTTTGTTGCGGAAAACCCATCTATTGAGGTATTGGATATTGACAATCTTATCCCTGATGAATTAAAATATATTAAATTAGGTAAAATGTTATTAATTTTACCTGATGACGTAAATTCAGAGGCGTTCTTTATAGCCGCCATGAGAAAGAAATGATTATGAACGGAAGACTTATTTACGATTGCACGTTTGAGGAGCTGAAGGATATACTTGTGGGGATGGGTGAAAAGCCGTTCCGCGCAGGTCAGATATTCAAATGGGTATATGAGGGTGTATCGTCGTTTGATGAAATGACAAACATCTCCAAACCGTTAAGGCAGAAGCTTGCAGAGGTTTTTACCTTTGACGGTGTCAGGTTTATAAAATCCTCCGGAAGCATGAAGGGTAACTCCGAAAAGCTTCTTTTGGCCCTTTCAGATATGCATACCGTTGAGTCTGTTCTGATGAGGCACGAATACGGCGTAAGCCTTTGTGTTTCATCACAGGTAGGCTGTAAAATGCACTGTGCCTTCTGTGCATCCGGTGCAGACGGATATGTTCGTAATCTCACTGCAGGCGAAATCATAGCCCAGGTTATGTACGCCAATAAAATGCTTGCAGAAAATGGCGAGGGTAAGGTTTCCATGCTTGTATTTATGGGAAGCGGCGAGCCATTTGACAATTTTGAAAACGTAATCAAATCAATAAAAATAATGCATTCTCCTGAAGGTCTTAACATAGGCTACAGGAATTTTACTATATCAACAAGCGGCTTGGTAGAGGGTATTTATTCTCTTGCAAGGGAAGAGTTGCCCATAAATCTTTCCATATCTCTCCATGCACCTGACGATGAGCTTAGAAAAGAGCTTATGCCCATAGCAAAGCGCCACACGATTAAGGAGCTTATCGAGGCATCCTCGTTCTATTTCAATGCAACAGGCAGGCGTGTAACTATGGAGTATCTTTTGATAAAGGATGTTACGGATACTGTGGAAAAGGCCAAGCAGTTGGCTTCATTGCTTAAACACACAGGCTTTCACGTCAACCTTATTCCGTACAACGAGGTTGAGGGCTTGCCCTACGTAAGAAGCTCTCCGTCGCGCATCAATACGTTTATGGATATACTTAAGGAGCGCACGGTAAACGCTACCTGCAGGGATTCGTTGGGTAAGGATATAAATGCTGCGTGCGGCCAGCTTAAAAGAGGGTACGTAGGTAATTAAAAGGGGAATAATATGTTCAGTTTTTATGCCGTAACAGATACGGGTAGGGTTCGCAGCAACAACGAGGATAGCTATTTTATCCCGGATGATGAATCTATGCCTATGCTTTGTGTGGTTGCAGACGGTATGGGCGGTTATAACTGCGGCGAGGTTGCAAGTAAAATGGCTGTGGATTGCTTTGTTGAAACGTTTTACAGCAATTACTCTATAAACGACCCTGCCTCATCACTTTATACCGCATGCGACAGGGCGAATAAAGCAGTATATATTGCAGCTCAGTCTGATGAGCAGTATAAGAAAATGGGTACAACCCTTGTTGCGTGTATGCTCCTTGATGAGGACTGTATATTCTTAAACGTAGGGGATAGCAGGGGCTATGTTTTGTCAGAGGGCTCCCTGCGCCGTATCACGCGGGACCATTCTGCAGTACAGGAATTTGTGGATGAGGGTATAATAACCCCACAGGAGGCAAAAAAGCACCCCCAGCGCAACATAATTACACGGGCTATCGGCACGGAATCAAGCGTAGAGGCAGATACCTTTTCATACAGCCTCTCCAACGGTGATATTATATTGCTTTGCTCAGACGGCCTTACTGAAATGGTAGATGATGTTGAAATCGAAAAAATAATCCGCGGCAGCGATGATATTTCCAAAGCGGGAGACGAGCTTATGGCCCGTGCCCTGGAAAACGGCGGAGTGGATAATATTACAGCTGTGCTTGTAAAGTATGAAAAATAATACTTGTTTAACATATTGAATACTCGAAGGAACTGGATTTACGCTTATGAACGTATTGAAAAATAGATATGAGATAATAGAAAAAATCGGTAGCGGTGGAATGTCAATAGTCTATAAGGCTTTCGACAGAAACACCGGAAAAGAGGTTGCGGTAAAAATGCTCAGGCAGGAATTGACTGAGGATAAGCAGCTTTTGCGCCGTTTTGAGCGTGAGGTAAAGGCTATTGCCTCTCTTTCCCATCCTAATATTGTTCAGTTTATTGATTCAGGCGAGTCCGATACGAATAAGTATTTTGTTCTCGAATACGTAAACGGTATAACCCTTAAGGAATATATAGACGCAGAGGGTAAAATTCCCCCTAAGGAGGCTGCTAAAATTGCATTAAAGGTAGCCCTTGCTCTTCAGTATGCTCATTCAAAGGGTATAGTCCATAGAGACGTAAAGCCCCAGAATATATTGCTGGGTACAGACGGTACAGTAAGGCTTACAGACTTCGGTATTGCCCGTACGTTAGACCAAAATTCCACAAGAACAACACAGTACGGCAAGGATATGCTTGGTACTGTATATTATATTTCTCCCGAGCAGGTTCAGGCTAAGGAGGTAGACGGCAGAACGGATATCTACTCTCTGGGCGTAGTTCTTTATGAAATGGTAACGGGTAAGGTTCCTTTTGTAGGTGATTCATCCGTTAACGTTGCAATGCAGCACGTAAATAAAAAGCCGGAGGCAATTTCGTCCCTGGTTGGAGGAATTCCCTCATCCTTTGAAAATATTGTCAATAAGGCTATGGCGAAAAAGCTTGTAAACAGATATTCAAATGTTGCGGCTGTTATAGAGGATTTGAGAAAGTTCCTGAAAAATCCCTCTGTTGTTATAAAGTACAAGGAGGTTATCCCCGATCTTATTACAGAGGGGCAGTCATCCGTTCAGCAGAAAAAAACGCCGCCTATTTTCAAAAAATATTGGTTCAGGCTTACCTCAAACATTATGGTGCTTTGCGTCTTGTGCGCCGTGCTGTTTGGAATGGCGTACTATGCCATAGATTTTGGAAGAAAAATATACGATATCAATTTTACGGCAACTGAAATAGTGGTTCCCAACGTTGTGAATATGACAGAGGAGGAGGCCCGTCAGCTACTGAAAAACAACTCCCTTATAATGCGTGTGGAGGAGGTATCCTACAGCTCCACAGTAAGCGCCGGGTATATTATTTCACAGTCCCCCTTAGAGTCTGAAAAGGTAGGGGCAGATACCCACGTAGACGTTGTTGTAAGCGCGGGTAAGCAAATGATCACAATTCCTTCCGTTATAGGCAACACCGTAACGGAGGCGCAGTATATATTATCCTCCAACAGATTTATTAAGGTTTCCGTTGAGGAGGTTGATAGTGATGAGCCTAAGGGCATCGTACTTGAGCAGTCTGTGCCTGCAGGTGAAATTTCACTTGAATCAAGCGTTATTGAGATTGTTCTTTCAGTAAGCAAAGGCCCTGTAATCACAACGACAAAGGTTCCCAATCTCGTAGGTATACTGCAATCGTCTGCAATTCAGCTTCTTGATGCCTATGACCTTAAGATAGGAACAGTTCTTACAGAATACAGCTCAGAGTATGAGGCGGACGTTGTTATATTCCAGAGCATTCCCAAGGATACAGAGGTAGATAAGGGTACAAAGATCAACATAACTGTAAGCCTTGGTAAGAAGGTATATTATCCCAAGGATATCGTTGTAACGTGGACACCGGATCCCGCAAAGCCCACTGTTAACGTTAAGATAGTTAAGTACGTAAGCAATGCACAGCAGTCTGTTGTATATCAGAGCGACGTTGATGCAACTCTCGGAACAACAACGGTAACGCTTACGGAAGAGGGTATGGAGGTATACGACGTTTATGTGGATGACGTATTCCTTAAGCGTGTAACCCTGGATTTCTCTGTCCAGTAAGGGAAAGGGCTTCTTGATGAAAGGCGTAATCGTCAAAGGCGTAGGCGGGCTTTACACCGTGTTGTCCTGTGGGCAAAAATATGTTTGCCGTCCCAAGGGCATTTTCAGAATGCAGGAAATAGTGCCCTTGCCCGGTGATGAGGTTGATTTTGACAGCGTTGACGGAGTCATAAATTCCATATACCCAAGAAAAAACGAGCTTATAAGGCCGAAGGTAGCGAATATAGATACTCTCATTATTACGTTGTCTGCACAAAAGCCCTACCCCGATATGCTTCTTGCTGATAAGCTTACGGTGTTTGCCCGGCTTAAAGGTATAACCCCTGTAATTGCTATAAATAAATCCGATATTGCAGAGGATGGGCGTATAGATTTTATCAGGCAGCATTTCAGAGGTACAGGCTTTGCCTGTGTAGAGGTGTCTGCAAAGCGTGAAAACGGCATTAAAGCCCTGTTGGACGTAATAGAACCGGGCACTGTGGTATTTGCAGGGCAGTCCGGCGTAGGAAAATCCTCCCTTATAAATGCTTTTATGCCGAGGCTTATGCTTGAGGAGGGGGAATTAAGCTCCTCTAACGACAGGGGTAAGCATACCACCCGCCAGACAGAATTTTTCTCTGCAGGAAACGGAGTATATATTGCGGATACACCCGGTTTTTCAAAACTGAATCCGGCTGATATAGAAAAGGATGAGCTTTCACAGTATTTTCCCGAGTACGGGGAATATGCACGCCATTGTTCGTTTTCGCTGTGCTCTCATATAAATGAGCCTGATTGCCGTGTAAGGCAAGCAGTGGAAGACGGTAAAATATCAAAAACAAGATATAATAATTACATCGAGATACGAAATGAGATCATTGCTTCAAAAAAATACTGATAAATTTATTATCGCGCCGTCTGTAATATCGGCAGACTTTATGCATCTGGCAGATGAAATAGACAGGCTTAAGGCTTTGGGTATACAAATGCTGCATCTTGACGTTATGGATGGATGCCTTGTTGATAATATAACCTTTGGCCCTTGCGTTGTAAAGGCTATACGCGAGTATACGGATATGTATCTTGACGTACATATTATGGTGCAGGACCCTTTGAAGTACGCGCAGATTTTTGCCCTTTGCGGCGTGGACAATATAACAGTGCAGTACGAGGCCCTTAAGGATCCTGAAAAGGACCTTTTAAGGATTAAGGAAATGGGTGTTAACGTAGGTCTGGCTATTGACAGAGATACACCTGTACACGTAATAGAGAACGTAATTTCTTATGTTGATACGGTGCTGGTTATGTGTGTTAAGGCAGGCTTTGGAGGTCAGAAATACGCTGTGTCGTCTGTTGAAAAAATAAGGTACATCAGGCAGATGATAGAAAATAAGGGACTTGATACAGTTATCGAGGCAGACGGTGGAATAAATCTCGAAAATATAAAAATGAACGTAGATGAGGGCGTAAGTGTAATAGTTGCGGGAACGGCTGTTTTTTCAGACGGTAACGTTGCCTCTTCGATATCTTCCTTAAAAAAAGCAGTAAAAGGTTAAAATTCGTACGTACTTTTTTTCTCCCGGGCAATAATATGTTATTACAAGCATATTTTGAACAGGAGGATTTATGTTTAATAAATTACGCAGTTGTATAAAGAAAAACGTATATACCAGGCTTTTAGGCGTAATGTTTCTTATTATGGGGGTAATACTTATTGTTTGCTCCCTGCCTTCGTGGGCTTGGTGTGCATTTGGTGGGCTGGTGCTTATTCTTGCAGGTGTAATTACCATGTAAGGGTGTGCTGAAATCAGCCTGCGGATTGGAAGAAGTTTATATGGAAGCTTTTATTATAGCTATAAAATATATATGGTTTGCCGTGCTTGTTTTATCTATGGGGACGGCAATACTTCTTTTTATCAGGCAAATAAGGCGGGGTAAGGAGTGTGAAATATCCTGCGGTAACACCTTCAAATCCTCTTTGGTGCCGGGCGTATCCCGTGAAAGAGGTATTGCGCTTAAGCTTGTATGCTTTTATATTTTGTGGCGCATTTTAAGCATCGCAATTATCTTCTTTTTGAAATCTGTTTTTATAGAGGGCTATACGTTTTCCTTTTCCGGAATATTCAGCGAGCTTACAAGGTGGGACGGTTCCCATTATATAGGCCTTATTCAAAATGGGTACGTAAACATTGGAGACGCAAGATTTCATATAGTTTTTTATCCCCTTTTCCCGTGGGTTTCAAGAATATTCTATTATGTTGTCGGTAATGCAAGGGCGGCGGCATTTATAACGTCCAATCTGTGTATGTGCGGCGCCGTTTATTTTGGGTACCGTCTTTTCAGAATGGATTTAAGTGTTAAGGATTCTGTTTTCGGAACCCTTATGCTTATATTGACACCCTTTTCATTCTTCAGCTCAATGCCGTATACGGAATCCCTTTTTATGCTTTTACTCATACTCTTCTTTATGGCCTTAAGAAGAAAGAGGTGGCTGTATGCAGGTATATGCGGTTTTTTCGCAATGCTTACAAAAAACTTCGGCCTTATGCTTTTGGTTCCTTACGTTGTAGCTGTAATATTTGATATGGCAAGGGAAGGGGTAAGCCTCAAGCGTATCTTAAGAACCTTATCTCCTGTGCTGCTTATTTTCTTAGGCTTTGGGTGCTATCTTTTACTCAACAAGGTTGTTACAGGTGATTGGTTCAGATTTATGCTTTACCAGAAGGAGCATTGGAACAATGAAATATCCTGCATACTGCAAAACGTAACAAATCAGTATAAATGGTTTTTTATATCCTACGTTAATTCACCTGAGGTAAGGTATCCTATATGGCTGCCTGCCATATTAACAACAATATACGTATTCGTAATGTATTTTCTTACGGTAAAAAAGGTTCCGCAGATATATTCGCTCTACACCCTTGCGTGTATGTTCTTTACCTTAATGGTAAGCTGGCCTCTTTCCATAGGCAGATATATGATGTCTGTTGTACCCTTGTACGTTATGCTGCCTTACGTTATAAAGAAGGACTGGGCAAGGTATATAAGCCTTGCGCTGTGTGCGGCATTACAGATACTTGTATTCTTTGTGTATTCCTGCGGCGGGAATATAATGTAAGCATTTTTCAGATGCTTTCCGCAATTTCATGTAATGCGCTTATTGCGTAATCTATCTGTTTTATATCGTTGAAATACGAAAACGAGAAGCGTACTGTACCCTCGTCGTATGTTCCTATGCTTTTGTGGGCAAGGGGCGCGCAGTGGAAGCCGCTTCTTACGGCTATCTTATATTTGGTATCCAGAATATGCTCAATACTGTCCGGTGTAAGCCCGTCTATATTTATGCTTACAACTCCCGTGGTGTAGGCCTCCTCTGTGCTTTCTCCGTATATCCTTATACCGCCAACAGATTTCACCTCATCAATGAAATATCGCCTTAAATGGCTCTCATATCTGTGTATTTCGCGTATTGTAACACTTGATATATATTTACATCCCTCTAATAACGAGGCGATTCCGGGGGTATTTGGCGTCCCTGCCTCAAGCCCCTCGGGGAGCATCTGCGGATGGATAAGAGATTTACTTTCGCTTCCCGAGCCGCCCTCCCGCAGCGTATCAAGGCTTATAGCATCCTTTACGTACAAAATACCAACACCCTGTAATCCAAAAAGCCCCTTGTGGGCAGATGCCGCAAACATATCTATATCCTTAAGGTTAATATCAAAATGCCCTGCCCCCTGAGCGCCATCCACCAATATTTTTATGCCTCTTGATTTTATTTCTTTGGCAACGGCCTCAAAGGGTGTGCGTGTGCCCGTTACGTTAGAGGCGGCGGTCATTACTATAAGTGCAGTATTTGGCTTTATTGCAGATAATATTGCATCCTTGCTTATAATTCCGTCCTTATTTGCATACACCACCTCTACCTCAATACCTCGCTCCTTTAACTTGTATAAGGGCCTTAATACGCTGTTGTGCTCAAGAGAGGTTGTTACAACGTGCATTCCCTGCTTCAAAAAACCCTTAAGTGCAATATTAAGGCTGTCCGTTGCGTTGTATGTAAAAACGTATTCAAACGGATTTTCCGTGTGGAAAAGCCTGCACAGCTCCCTTCTGGCGTTAAGTATTATCTGGGAGGCGTCATACGCCATTGAATATGCGCCTCGCCCCGGGTTAGCTCCGTACTGTGTAACAGCTTCGTTTACCCGCTTTAATATGGAATTGGGCTTTGGCCACGTGGTAGCGGCATTATCAAAATAAAACATGGCTGTATATCCTTTCCGCAAAAAATTTATAACAAAATCTCATACGGAAAATATATTGAAGTGTATCTCAAAATATTCCGGAGGTGAGTCTTTGAGATGAGCAGCAGTAAGGCAATAGCAATATTTCGTTCCCGCTCCTACGCCATGCTTTTTCACAGTGAAATGAAGGGCAGAGGCATAGTATGCGAGATAGCGCCTGCACCCTCGAAATTAGCTATGGGATGCGGTGTGGCTGTATTGCTTGATATAAAGGACGTACAGGCTGTTTTACGCTATAATGAAGCCAATAAGTACAGAATTATCGGTATATTCGGGATAACCGGAAACAAGGAAAATGCGTACGAAAGGCTTTATTAACATAAAAAAAGGGCAAGGCTGCATTTAACCTTGCCCTTGAATTGTTTATCGTAACCGATTATGACTTCATTACAATTCCGTTTTTACCAAGCTCTGTAATAATGCTGTCTGTAACAGCCTTAACCTCATCACCCGTAAGTGTGCGCTCGGGGTGAGAGAATACGATTCTTACAGTAATTGATTTGCCGTTTTCATCCTCGTAAGTATCCGTTACGCTTACCTTCTTGATAAGGGGGCAATTCTGATTTTGGATTGCCTTTGCAATAGGTGCAAACGTATTGGAGATAAATGAAAGGTCGATTTCCATAAGGGGGAAGCGGCTGGGCTCCTCATACTTGATGCTCATATTGGCTATGGGTGCGAATATATCCATATCAATTTCGGCAAATACGATAGATGCCTTCTTATCTATTTTCTTGGATGTTACAGGGTGAGCAATACCGATGCGGCCTATAAGCTTACCGTCGCAGTAAATAGCGTTGAGGTTTATGGGATGCTCGTAGGAATGTGTTGCCTCAATGCCCTCAAAGCTCAATGACTGATGCTTGATATCATCGCATACTACGGCAAGCATGTTGTAAAGCTCGGAGTACAGGGCCTGAACGCTCTTGTTTTTGCTGAAGAGGGTAATAGCAAGCTTTTTCTTTTCGTTGCAAAGTCCGTCCTCTTTAAGCCCTTCTACAACGTGGCCTATTTCGAATATTCCGAATTCGCTGTTGCTGGAGGCGTTTACCTTTACCTGGCAAAGCTGTGTAGGTATTATTGAGCTTCTCAATGTTTCAATGTTGGGGTTGGAGGAGTTTACAAGCTTTACGTTATCCTCAATCTCAATACCCAATTCCTTACATTCGTCATAGTACATCCAGATATAGGAATGAAGCTCGTGAAGAGAGAAGCGCTTAACAAGTATGTCCTTTATTTTTTCCTCAACTGTTTTCTGTATATCGCTGCGTACAGGGTAGAGGGGGGCATTCGTTGTATGAATGTCGAAATTATCGTACCCGTAAATACGAGTGATTTCCTCGATAATATCCGCCTTAATAGTTACATCCTTCGTTGCGCGCCAGCTGGGAACGGTTACGCTGAAATTATCGTCTTCAAGCGTAACGTCAAAGCCGAGAGAGTCAAGCGTTTTAACGATTGTATCGTTGCTTATTTCAATTCCTGTGTATCTGTCTACAAAGCGCTTGTCGAAATCAAGCTTAATTGTATTATACTTGAACGCATATTCATCTGTAAGAGAGGAAACAACCTTTACGTTACTGTCGATATCTGTAAGAAGCTTTACAAATCTTGCGATAGCGGGAACTGTAAGCTCAGGGTCGAGGCTCTTTTCGTAGCGCATAGAAGCATCTGTGCGGTGTGAAAGCCTTACTGTTGATTTTCTTATGGAAACGCAATCGAAGGTAGCGGATTCAAGTGTAAGAGTTGTTGTATCCTCAACGATTTCACTGTCAAGTCCACCCATGATACCTGCAATGGCAACGGGAGTATTGTCATTACAAATCATAAGTGTATTTTCGTCGATATGTCTTTCTACACCGTCGAGAGTTTTGAATATAAATGGCTCATCAAATCTCTTGATGCGTATTTTTTCAACCTTTCTTGAGTCGAATGCGTGCATGGGCTGACCCATTTCAAGCATGATGTAGTTTGTAAGGTCTGCAAGCAGGTTGATGCCTCTCATACCGCAGTAGAAAAGGCGGATGCGCATATTGGCAGGGCTTACATTTTTTGTGATGTTTTCAACCTGTAAGCAGGAGTATCTCTGGCAAAGAGGATCCTCAATCTTCATATCCACCTGGGGAAGATTTTTATACTGCTCAAGATCCACCACGTCAAGGGGCTTAAGCTTTCTGCCTGCAAGGGCGGCAAATTCTCTTGCAATACCGTAATGTCCCCAGAGGTCAGGGCGGTTTGTAAGTGATTTATTGTCAACCTCAAATACTATATCATCAATATCGAATATTGATTTAATGTCTGTACCGTTTGCAATATCTGCATCAATTTCAATTATGCCGGAATTATCATCACTCATACCCAATTCCTTTTCGGAGCAGCACATACCGAAGGACGTTTGCCCTGCAAGGCTGCGGGGAGTAATGGTTATGTCGCCTATCTGTGCGCCGAGCTTGGCAAAAGCGGTTTTCATACCTACTCTTACGTTAGGTGCGCCGCATACAACGTCTGTAAGAGCGCCGTCGCCGGCATCAACCTTAAGAAGGTGAAGCTTTTTTGATTCGGGATGGTTTTCAACAGACATAATCTCTGCTACTACGATACCGCTGATATCCTGTCCCTTGAAGAATATTTCGTTTTCAACCTCGGCAGTGGAAAGAGAAAACTGATTTATAAGCTTGAGCTTATCCAATCCGGATAAATCCACGAAATCACAAATCCAATTCATTGATAAAAACATATTAAATAAGCTCCTTTCTTACTCATCGTCTGTAAACTGGGAAAGACTCTTTAAGCTTCCGCCGTTAAGATCTCTTATATCCTTAACAGAATATTTCATCATTGCAAGGCGTGTAAGACCAAGACCGAATGCGAAGCCTGTGTATTCCTCAGGGTCAATACCGCCTGCCTTAAGCACCTCGGGGTGTATCATACCGCAGGGGCAAAGCTCAAGCCATCCGCTGTGCTTACAGGAGGGGCATCCCTCACCGCCGCAGATAAGGCAGCTTATGTCAAGCTCAAAGCCGGGCTCAACGAAGGGGAAGAAGCCGGGGCGCAAGCGAACGTTTATATCCTTCTGGAAAACCTCTGAAAGCATAGTCTTCATGAAGAAAATAAGGTTTGAAATAGATATATTCTTATCTACCATTACACCCTCCATCTGGAAGAATGTGTTTTCGTGGCAAGCGTCTGTTGCTTCGTTTCTGAAGCATCTTCCGGGGAATATAGCCTTTATCGGCACACCCTCGTTAATAAGCCTGTCCTTATATTTAAGGTAGATTGCATTCTGTGCGGCAGATGTCTGTGTTTTCAAAAGCTGACCGTTTTCAAGATAATAAGTATCCTGCATATCTCTTGCGGGATGGTGCTTGGGAATATTAAGTGATTCAAAGCACTCGTAGTCAGTTACGATCTCACTGTAATCCTCTACGGTAAAGCCCATAGATCTGAATATTTTTTCACACTGACGCTGAACCAACGTAATGGGATGATATGAGCCCCTTGAAAGATCTGCGGGAATGGAAATATCGAAATATGGCATGGATTTGATTTCTGCCTCGATTTCCTTTTCCTTAAGCTCCTGCATTTTTGCAGCAATTTTATCTGCGGCCTCATTCTTAAATATGTTTACGTCCTGGCCGAAAGCCTTCTTTTCATCATTGGAAAGATCCTTCATGCCCTTGAGCAATTCTGTAATGCTTCCCTTTTTACCAAGATAAGAAACTCGTATACCTTCAAGGTCTGAAACGTTTTCAGTGTTATTCAAGTCGTTGTCAAACTGAACCTTGAGATTTACAATTCTTTCATCCATAATAACCTCCTGAATTTATAAAAAAAATCTCATACGCAAAAACGTATGAGACGAAATATTTCCGTGGTACCACTCAACTTGCATATTTCTGATAAATATGCCACTCAATTACTTTAATGCAGTAAATACATCCCGCTTTCACAGGAAGACTCCCGAGGCGAAATTCGACATTCAAGGGCATTACGGCCGTTACAGCTAATGGGCCGCTCTCTGTAATTGTTTCCGTTGAATACTACTTAAACTCGTTCACAGTCTACAATTTGGTATTATAACATTTATATTATTTTTTTTCAAGTAAAATCACTTATTTTACTTCAATTCGTAAAGTAGATTTTTGCTAATATATCAACTATCTATTAGCTCTATCTATTGACTCTATTGACAGAAAATCAAATATTATATAAACACTCAAAAATACAAAAGAGAGTGCTGCGAACACTCTCTTAGGGTCACATAATATTAGCGACGACGGATACGAACACGAATAGTACTCGTAATTACAATATTAACCTTTTTGGTCTTACCCTTGCCCATTCGACTCGCCTCCTTTATGTTGAAATACCTTCAAGTAATAGACGTAAGACAATAACTTTCAAATAATTAACATAAAGAATGAATTAAGGTGGCAAGCGGTATTATAAAATATTTCGAATTATCTGTCAATTGGGTAGTACACTTTTTACACAGTATTCAAAGTTTTTATTTGGTGCTAAAAATACACATGTTAAATCTGATGATAATTCTTTTGCTATAGCTGAATATTTATTTGATGAGTAAATTTCATCATCCAATAATAATGTGTTCATTGCTTTGCTAGCAGAAAAACTATAATCTAATTCTGAAGCAATAGCGGATATTATTGCTGCTGAATACACATCGTTATCTTCAAAGCAAACCATTATACATCTTATATGACCGCTAAAACTATGGCTTAAAACTAAAAGTCCCGTTTCATCTTCGCCAGTTATCCTATAAACTGTTGTGTCAGGGTCAAAAGTGTCAAGTTCAAGCGGAGACTGGCTTGTGTATGAACCACAATCATTTAATATTTCAATCAGTTCTTTGTCTTTTATGTCAAAACTTTTGTAGGGAATTTGTTTTAGACATATAACTGTTACTATAGGTATGAGTAAAATAATTGCTATTATGATTAGTATTTTTTTGTGATTTAAAAATCGAGTCTTAATGTTATCTTGAACGGAATTTGTGGTTGCAGACTGAGAATTCTGAATTTCAAATTCGTTGTAATTATTGGTATTGTCGGCTACTTTAGTGACTTCGGATTTTTCTTGAATTTCAGGTAGTGGTACTTGGTTGCCACAATTGGTACAAAAAAAGTCATCATCATGGAGTTGAGTACCACATTCAGTACAAAATTTCATTTTGATTTCTCCTTTCAGATTAAATACTTAGTCTAATGAATTTATATAGACTTGATATAACATTCCACAATATGAGCAATCACAAAAACCGTCATCATCGGTATAAAAAGAATGTTCGCCTAATTTATCGTCTCTATATGCATTACAATTATAGCATTGAGAGGGTTCGGTACATCTTGCGGGCGACCAATCGTGATTTCCGTATGCATCTGCAGGACAAGTAGATGTAAAAACATTAGAATTTGTACCGCCTATGCTCGAATTATTTGATGGCTGAATAAAATACATAAGAATTACTGCAATTAGAGTTAGCGTAGCAATAATAACATTAGTCAAAATTAGCGGAGTAATTTTGTTAGAGTTGTTCTTTGTGGGTGATGATGGAATTGAAAGTTGGGGTTGTGATTTGTTAGTTTCAGGGTGACATTTTGGACATACCATAGTGTCATCGGACAGTTGTGTTCCACATTTGGCACAGTACTTCATGAGATGTTTTCCTCCTAAAATAAAAAAAGTGTGTCTCAATAAGAGACACACTGAAAAGAATGTATCTCTCATTGTTGTCACACAAGCTCAATCCATTTTGGGTATAAGCAAAAAGAGAAAACACCTTTTACCAATGCAGAGTTTTCCCAAAATGGATGTATTAAATTGTGTGACGAACGCACTTTAACATATTTTTGTTGAATTGTCAATATTAGAAGAAAAAACAAAATACTGGATGGTTATAGGAAATAAAAGATTAGTTTGTTTTATGAATACCAGTTATATAATCTGCCGTTTGACAATTATTTACATGTGATGTAAAATCAATCTAATATATACTGAATGTGAGGAATCCGAATGGTCGGCTTAGATGAAAGATACGGCTGGATAGAAAATAAAAGGGTTATAGCCGCGGTAAGCGACCAGACGTCCCTGGTTAAGGCTCTTAAATCACCTGTGGAGGTTATCTTTCTGTTGCAGTCGGATATAATCAACGTGGAAAAAATAGTAAGCGTGGTAAAAAGCGTAAACAAGAAGATTTTTTTACACGTGGATTTTCTTTCAGGTCTTTCATCGGATGTAAAGGCAATGGAATACGTTGCAAAAAAAATAAAGCCAAGCGGTATAATATCAACAAGACCATCAACTATAAGAAGTGCATCACAATTCGGTCTTTTCGCAATACAGAGAGTTTTTATTCTGGATAGCCGTTCTGTTAAAACGGCAATATCCTCCGTTGAATCCGCACAGCCGGATATGGTGGAGATAATGCCCGGAATAATGCATTCTGTTACGGCAAATATAGTAAAGCAGATAACTGTACCTGTTATAGCAGGTGGCCTTGTTTCGCAGCCTGAGGACGTTAAGGGTGCCATAGAGGCAGGGGCTGTTGCAATATCCACAGGCTCAAGTGAATTATGGGAAAGCTAATAAGAGGTGATAAAATGGAAGCATATATGGAAAAATATCTTGAATGGCTGTCAAGCCCTTATCTTACAAGCGCCGAAAGGGAAGAGCTGGAGGAGATAAAGGGTAATGAAAAGGAAATAGAAAGCCGTTTTTATTCACCGCTGAAATTCGGTACGGCAGGCTTAAGAGGTGTAATGACGTTGGGTCTTGCCCGTATGAACGTAAGGGTGGTAAGGCACGCAACCCAAGGGTTTGCCAATGTTATAAACAAACACGCAGAAAACCCCCTTGTTATCGTAAACTACGATTGCCGTATAAACAGTAAGTCCTTTGCAATGGAAACGGCAAGGGTGCTTGTAGCCAACGGATGCCGTGTTTATATGTTTGCAGATATGCGCCCCACCCCGGAGCTTTCATTTGCAATAAGATATCTTAAGGCTGATGCAGGAATAAATATTACCGCAAGCCACAATCCCAAGGAATATAACGGCTATAAGGCTTATTGGAACGACGGTGTTCAGCTTTCAGATGAAATAGCGGACGCTGTTGCGCAGGAGATGGAAAATACCGATATATTTGAGGGTATAAAAATTGTAGATGAGGAATATGCCATAGCCTCAGGTATGCTTCAATATCTGGGTGAGGAAATGGATAACGCATTCCTTGGCCGTGTAAAGGAAGAGCTCCAAAAAACCTATCCCAAGGAAAATATTGATAATAACGGCAGACTTAAGGTTGTATATACCCCCTTCCACGGCGTAGGCGCAACCGTTGTTCCTCAGGTGCTGGAGTGGCTTAACATATCCGATATAGTTTACGTTAAGGAACAGATGGTTACAGACGGCAATTTCCCCACTGTAAAAAATCCCAATCCTGAATTTGAAGCAGGCTTTGAATACGCGCTTAAATATTCCAAGGAATGTGATGCGGATATCCTTATAGCCAGCGACCCTGATGCAGACAGAGTTGCCGCTATGGTGCGTGTAGGTGATGATAAATACAGAATGCTTACGGGAAATCAGATGGGCGTTCTTCTTATGGATTTCATATTCGCAAGGAGAAAGGAAATGGGTACGCTGCCTCAAAGGGCGGCTGCAATATCCTCCCTTGTTTCAACGGATATGAGTATTCCCGTTGCCAATGAATACGGCGTAGAAATGCATCATACGTTTACGGGCTTCAGATTTATTTGCGAAAGGCAGGAGGAGCTCCTTGAAAAGCAGGGTATAGAAACGGTATTTGCTTTCGAGGAATCAATAGGCTATATGTGCGGTGATTTCTTAAGGGATAAGGATGCTGTTACAATGTCTGCTATGATAGTCCTTATGGCGTTGTATTATAAAATGCAGGGCAAAACTCTTATCGACGTGCTTAACGATCTTTACAGAAAACACGGCTTTTATATTGAAAAAACCGTAAATCTTGTAATGCCCGGTGTAGACGGTATAGAGAAGATGAAGCGCCTTATGTCGGATTTGAGAAATACTCCTCCCAGGACGATATGCGACGTAAACGTATCCTGCGTAAGCGACTATCTTACAGGATATGATTCGAACGGTGAACGCCTTGATATCTGGGGCTCTGATATAATGTATTTCGAGCTTGAGGATTCCTCATCCGTTATAATCCGCCCGTCAGGCACAGAGCCTAAAATTAAGGTGTATATCCTTATACATTCCGATAATGAGGAAAACGGATATAAGGCTCTTGAAAAATATGAAGATTACGCGTTAAAGCTTAATAAAAATTACTAAACGTTGGAGTGTGTTATGGTTACCGATATTTCTGAAATTGTACTGAATTCAAGGCAGTATTTTCTTAATGGCAATACGTTGGATTTAAGCGTGAGAAGAGATGCGCTCACAAGGCTTGAAAACGAAATACGCCTCCGTGAAAAGGATATTGAGAATGCTTTGTACGCAGATTTGGGAAAATCCGCAGGAGAAGCCTTTTTAACAGAGCTTTACCTCGTGTACAACGAAATATCTCTCTTCAAAAGAAGGATAAAGAGATGGTCGAAAAAAAGGCGGGTAATACCTTCTCTTGCCAATTTCCCGGGTATAGGTGAAATCCATGCACAGCCATACGGTACTGTTTTAATCATATCACCCTGGAATTACCCGTTTCAGCTGTGTATGATGCCTCTCATTGCGGCTATCGGTGCAGGTAATAACGTAATATTAAAGCCCTCCTCGTATTCTGAAAATACGTCAAGGGTAATTGCAGAGATAATCGAAAAGGTTTTTGAGCCGGAATACGTTAAGGTTATTCTCGGCGGCAGAAACGAAATCTCTCAGCTTCTGAATGAAAAGTTTGATTACATATTCTTCACAGGAAGCATGGAGGTAGGTAAAACCGTTATGAAGGCGGCGGCGGAGCACCTTACTCCCGTTTCTCTCGAATTGGGAGGGAAGAGCCCTGTTATAGTGGATGAAACCGCAGAAATTCCTCTTGCAGCAAAGAGAATAATATGGGGTAAGCTTCTTAACGCAGGTCAGACCTGTGTTGCCCCGGACTATATTTTAGCCCATTACAGCATCTTCGATGAGCTTGTTGAGGAGATGAAAAAGAATATTCACCTTTTCTTCGGTGATGAGCCCACAAAAAATGCCGAGTATCCAAAAATTATAAACGTAAAGCACTTCAACAGACTGAAGGACTTGATGGAAGAGGGTAAGGGTGATATGGATGTAATTGAAGGGGGGTATTTTGATGATGATACCCTTAAGGTTGCCCCTACAATTATCGAGGAGCCCGAGCTTGATACAGACATAATGAGTAACGAAATATTCGGACCCCTGCTTCCCATACTTTCATACGATAAATTGGAAACCGCTCTAAGCTTTATTACGACGTGGCACACTCCGTTGGCTTTGTATCTCTTTACCTCATCCTCAAAGACGAAAAAAGAGGTGCTTAAAAGGGTAAGGTTTGGCGGTGGATGTATAAACGATACAGTTGTGCATGTCAGCGAGGATAGGCTTCCCTTTGGCGGTATGGGCTCAAGCGGTATGGGTAAATACCACGGTCAATCAGGCTTCGATACGTTTACACACTATAAGAGCGTACTCAAAAAAGCAACCTGGATGGACGTAGAGCTCAGATACCCATCATACTCAAAAAAAGCAAAGCTTTGCAAGAAAATATTGGGAAAATAATACGGAGAAAATATGATATATAAGAGTATTCTTGAGCTCATAGGCAAAACACCTATGGTCAGATTATCAAACATAGAAAAGAGGCTTGGCATTGATGCGGAGCTTATAGCAAAGGTTGAATATTTTAACCCCGCATCCTCTGTTAAGGATAGGGCGGCATATAAAATAATCACGGACGCTATAAGTGATGGCAGGCTCAGGGAGGGCGCTCCCATAATTGAGGCTACAAGCGGCTCAATGGGTATTGCACTTGCATACATATCAAGGCTTTTGGGCCACAGATGTATTATTGTTATGCCGGAAAGCATGTCAATAGAGCGCAGAAGGCTTATTAAGGCCTACGGCGCAGAGCTTATATTGACTCCTGCCGCAGAGGGTATGAGCGGCGCAGTAGAGAAGGCAAAAAAACTTGCAGAGGAAATCCCCGGTGCGTTTCAGGCGTTACAGTTTGATAACCCGTCAAACAAGATGGCTCACGAGGAAACCACAGCCCCTGAAATTTTGGCTGATTGCCCCGAATTTGATTATTTCGTTGCAGGTGTAGGCACAGGCGGTACCTTTTCGGGCTGTGCAAAATATTTCAAAAAGAATATTCCTGGCGCAAAAATGATAGCCGTGGAGCCCTTTGAATCTCCGGTTTTGTCGGGCGGTAAGGCAAATGCGCATCCCATACAGGGAATAGGCGCGAATTTTATTCCTAATAATGCGGATACGTCTTTAATAGATGAAATAATCGGTGTTAGGGGAGACGATGCAAAGGAAATGGCACAGCTTTGTGTTGATGCAGAGGGTCTGCTTGTGGGTATATCCTCAGGTGCGGCACTGTCTGCGGCTATAGAATTAGCAAAAAGGCCTGGAAATAAAGGAAAGAGGATAGTAATGATATTCCCTGATACAGGCGAAAGATATTTAGCGTAAACAAATATAAACATAAAAAGGCTCGGTGTTACCGAGCCTTTTTTACGTATGAATTATTAAAACGTACTTAATGTTTCCAGGCGGAACCCCGATACCTCGTATGCCGTAAGTATTTCTGTGTTACCGTTATCGTATCTTTTTTCGTATTTTCTGCTTTGACACCGTCCGGAGATTTTTATTTTTTCTCCCACGGATAATTGCGAGGCCTCCCTTGCGTTGTATCCCCAGAATATAACGGGAATGTAGTCTGATTTATCCCTCGACCTGTTTACGGCAACCAAAAGGTCCGTAATTTCCTTACCTAAAGGAGTACGTCTGAATACAGGGGGCTTACATACAAAGCCCTCCAATTCAATGATATTTTCATAATCCTTAAAAGGGGATACCTGCTTTGCAAACACTGTAAGGCATAACTTGCTTTTGCCGTCAATTATCTTGTTGTAGGAGCGTAATTGCCCTGCTATTGTTATCTTACATCCGTTAGAAATATTATTTCCCATCAGCTTTTCAGGTATGGTAACGGGCAATATATCTGTCTGGGAGCTTAATCTCTGTACTTCTATGTAGGTAGTATACATTGAATCGTTATATGAAACGTGTGAAAACTCCGGCTCCTTACATATTACTCCCGATAATACTACGTGATTGATATTTATGGCGTGTTCCTGCATATTTTACGTCCTTTCTACGGTTATTGAGCTATTAAATGCTGTGTTCCTTGCTGATCTATGTAAAAATTTTCTGTGTAAATCAGTTGACTTACGGGTACAAAACGGTATCCGTCCTTAATAAGCGCTTCCAATACGGTGGGTAATACTGTGGTTATAACGTCTGAATCGTTGTGCATCAGTATTATTGAACCGGAACTAACATTCGATAGAACTCTGTCTATTACTGTCTGCGGATCCTTCAATTTCCAATCAAGGCTGTCTATATCCCATTGAACGGTGTAAAAACCAAGCTTTTCACATTCTCGTATAAGCGTATTTGAATAGCTTCCAAAGGGTGCCCTGAATAGCCGTACAGCCATAGCTCCTGCCAGCTCCTTCTGAATATTCCACGTATCCTTAAGCTCCTTTTGTATTGCAGACGTGCTTAAATCGGCCATATCCGGATGGGTGGCTGAATGATTTGCAATTTCATGGCCTGCAAGTGCAAGAGCCTTTATATCATCGGGATATGTATCTGCCCATAACTTTGCGGTAAAAAACGTTATCTTTACGTTGTACTCGTCAAGGATCCGTATTATTTCAGAGGTGTATTCGTTATCCCATGCGGCATCAACGGTAAGGGAAATACATTTATCATCTCTCTCCACGCGGTATATAGGTACTAATCTCTGGGAGGATACGGGAGATGCGTTTTTCCTTTCCAGATGTACTGTGAGCGATACAAAAAATACGGCCAAAACCAAATACCCTACCACTGTGTATCTGAATAGATTTTTGCTTGAAATAACACCTTTTTTCATATAACTCTGCTCCTTTTCTTGAAATAAATATGCGATGTGATACGGATATATACCACAGGGCAGAGGCTCTCCTTATGTATTCAGGTAATTGTCCTGCTGTTGCTTTATTTAATATAATATGATATAATTACTAAGATTGAGTTAGATCGCAAATCGAGACCCTATCACAATTTTAGATACATATATTTGGAGGAAGTTTTTATGGTTCTGATGTCCGGCAATGAAGCTGTTGCTCAGGGCGCGTACGAAGCAGGGGTAAACGTATCTTCTGCATATCCCGGAACGCCCAGTACAGATATTTCTGAGGTTTTGGCAAAATATGACGGCGTATACGCCGAATGGGCACCTAACGAAAAGGTAGCGCTTGAGGTTGCTATCGGTGCTGCTATGTCAGGTGCAAGATCTATGGCAGTTATGAAGCACGTTGGTTTGAACGTTGCTGCAGACCCTTTGTTTACCGTTTCTTATACAGGTGTTAACGGCGGTCTTGTTGTAGTTGTTGCAGACGACCCCGGTATGCATAGCTCCCAGAACGAGCAGGATACAAGAATGTACGCACGTGCATCTCATATCCCCCTTCTTGAACCTGCAGACAGCGCAGATGCAAAGGAGTATATGAAAGCTGCATTTACAATGAGTGAGAAGTATGATACTCCCGTTATTCTCAGAATGACAATGCGTGTATCTCATTCACAGAGTCTTGTTGAGCTTTGTGAAAGAGAAAACGTTCCCGTAAAGGAATACGTTAAGGATATCCAGAAGAACGTTATGATGCCCGGTATGGCAAGAAAGCGCCACGTTATCGTTGAGGATAGAATGAACCGTATTGCGGAGGACTATTCAAATTCACCTCTCAACACAGTTGAATATAACGATAAGTCAATTGGTATAATCACATCAGGCTGTTGCTACAACTACGTTAAGGAGGCTCTTCCCGAGGCAAGCGTTCTTAAGTTGGGCGTAATCAATCCCTTACCCCGCAAGCTCATTGAGGAATTTGCTGCTAACGTTAAGGAGCTTTATATAGTTGAGGAGCTTGAAACTGTAATTGAAGAGCAGGTTAAATATTGGGGTATTCAGTGTAAGGGTAAGGAGCTCTTTACACGTCAGGGTGAATACAGTGTTGCAATGATCAAAAAGGCATTTGGCAAAGAGGCAGACAGCAGCTTTGACAAGGTCAACGTTCCTATGCGTCCCCCCGTGCTTTGCCCCGGATGCCCTCACAGAGCAGTTTACTCCGTTCTTAAGAAAATGAAATTCCACGCAACAGGTGATATCGGCTGCTATACTCTCGGTGCAGTTGCTCCTCTTGAGGGAATAGATACAACAGTATGTATGGGTGCAAGTATCGGTATGCTTCACGGTATGGAAAAGAGCAAGGGCCGCGATTTTGTACGTAACTGGGTTGCAGTTATCGGCGACTCAACATTTATCCACTCAGGTATTACAGGCCTTGTTAACGCAGTTTACAACAAATCTGCAATTACCGTTATGATACTTGATAACAGAACAACAGGTATGACAGGCCACCAGCAGCATCCCGCAACAGGCAGCACTCTCCAGGGTGAGCCTGCTCCCGCACTTAACATCGAAGAGCTTTGCAAGAATCTCGGTGTTGAGCACGTAACGGTTATCGATCCCTTTGATATGAAGGGTCTTGAGGAGCTTATCAAGAAGGAAGCTGAGTATGACGGCGTATCTGTTATCATAAGCAGAAGACCCTGCGCTCTCCTTGTAAAGACAAAAGAGCCCCCCGTTTTTATTGATACGGAAAAATGTACAAAATGTACTCTCTGTATGCGTATAGGTTGCCCTGCAATAAGAAAGCTTACAGACAGAATGGAAATAGACACTTCACTGTGTAACGGATGTACACTCTGTATGCAGCAGTGTAGATTTGGCGCAATCAAGATTGCAGGTAAATGATTTATAACGAATTAGAGGATTAGTAATATGGTAAAAAGTATATTGATTGTCGGTGTAGGAGGTCAGGGTACTCTCCTTACAAGCCGTGTAGTAGGTAATGCCCTTACTGCAGCAGGCTATGATGTAAAAATCTCTGAAATTCACGGTATGGCACAGCGTGGCGGCTCCGTTATGACATTTGTACGTTACGGTGAAAAGGTTCACTCTCCGTTGATTGAGGAGGCAGGCGCAGATGTAGTTCTTGCATTTGAAAAGCTTGAGGCACTTCGTTACGTTGATGTCGTTAAAAAGGATGGCGTTATGATTATCAACACACAGGAAATCGCTCCTATGCCCGTTGTAATCGGTAACGCAAAGTATCCCGACGATATTCTCGAGCAGCTCGATAAAAACGGTGTAAATTACGAAACTGTTGATGCAACAAACGAAGCTCTTGCATTGGGTAACATAAGAGTTGCAAACGTAATTCTTATCGGCAAAATCGCAAAGAGATTGGATATTGACAAGGAAATCTGGCTTTCTGCCATCGAAAAATGTGTTCCTGCAAAAACTGTTGAAATAAACAAAAAGGCATTTTTGTCAGGTTATGAGAACTGAGTGATAGAATGAATAATTATTGGGATAAGGAAAGTGAGTGTATGGACCGTGAGTCCATGCGCTCACTCCAAACAGAAAGATTAATAAAGGCTGTAAAGTATGTGTGGGACAGAGTTCCTCTTTATCATCAAAAAATGGTGGATGCAGGTGTAAAGCCTGAGGATATCAGAACCCTTGACGATTTGAAATATCTACCCTTTACGTATAAATATGATCTTCGTGATACATATCCCTTCGGCTTGTTTGCTGCAGACAGGGAAGATGTTGTGAGAATTCATGCATCCTCCGGAACAACAGGTAAGCCTACCGTTGTAGGATATACACGTAATGATATCAATCTTTGGGCTAACCTTATGGCTCGCTGTATGACAGCTGCAGGCATGGATAAATCCTCTGTGCTTCAGGTTGCATACGGATACGGCCTTTTTACAGGAGGCCTTGGTGCTCACTACGGCGGAGAATGCGTTGGTGCATCTGTAGTTCCCGCATCAAGCGGCAATACTAAAAAGCAGATAATGCTTATGAAGGACTTTGGTGTTACACACCTGGCGTGTACACCGTCGTACGCTCTTTATATTGCAGAGGTAATGGCGCAGATGGGATATACTCCCAAGGATTTCAAGCTCAAAGCAGGTATATTCGGTGCAGAGCCTTGGAGTGAGGCGTTGCGCCAGGAAATCGAGGAAAAGCTTGGTATTGACGCAGTTGATATTTACGGCATGAGTGAGCTTATGGGCCCCGGTGTTTCCTGTGAA
>SVGI01000063.1 GCA_015056385.1 Clostridiales bacterium | reverse complement strand
TCATTTCAGATAACCCCATAAAAAGGCCCAAAACAACTGCATACGGTATATCAATAATAAAATATCCGATAGTTGTTGTTACGCCTACAAGCAGCATAATAATAATTTGTGCACGGATGTATTGCTTCAATGAAGAATTAAGGTCATGCAGTGTGGGATTTAATTTCTGCCTGATTTTTAGAGGTATGATATAACCTATTCCGTTAACGAAATAATCCTTATCCTTTAGTAAATAGAACATGAGAACCGGTATTGTTACGATTGCGGGCAGGCTGGATGTGAAATTCAACACAAAGGTAAGTATTCCCTGCGCAAAAGACGTAATGGCATTGTTTATTGCGGCATTATTACTTTCTATAAGCTTTTCTGCAGATATATTTATACCAAATTTAGACAGCCATTTGAATATAACGTCTGATTTTTCTGCAATTTTATTCAAAAGAGCGGGTATTTGCAGAATAAGCTCCTTTAATTGGTTTATTACAATGGGCAAAAGAAAGTAAAATGTAAGAAATACTGCCCCTATCAGCAGTAAAATTATAAGTAATGACGTTAAGGATTTAGGTAATATTTTCTGTAATGCTTCCTGTAAGGGTAACAAAATATACGTTAAAACCACGGAAATAAGCAAAATTATAAGCATATTTCCCAATGATATGGCTGTAAATACAATAAAAAATAATACTAGGGCTGTAATCAGAAAAGTAAAAGGTATCTTATAGTTCTTTTTCATGCTTTTTTACTGTATTAATTATTCCTTTATCGTTATTAAATGAGCAATCAAGCTGCTCCTGTGTTATAACAGAAAAATTATATTCAGCCTCCATTTTTACGAAGGACGGAATCAGCTTTCTGCCGTTAAGCATATCCTCAAACAGGCTTCTTGATAATTCTACCGCTACAATTTTAGATGTTTCAGTATTTATATATGCGTCTGATATAAAACCGACAATACTTCCGTTTTCAAGCTTAATAGGGGTATTTATAAGCTTGGATGACAGAAAATATTCTGTATTCTTGAGGTATTGCTTATTAATAATATCATATCCGATGGATACAACTGTTTTATTTGTGTACGATACTATTTTATCGGATGGAATCAATATTTTTGTTTTTTGTAAATTTCTTTTTCTCGCAATAAGGCCTATATATGCTCCTTGTTCATCAATTAAAACATCCGTTATAGGTAAAAGCGGCCCATAACGCTTTAATCCACCGGTATTATCCTTGATGCAATACGATACCATTCTTTTTTGTATTGATAACATTGATAAAACTGTTATACTCACTGCGATATTTTCTCCATAACCATATATGGATATTATCTGAAATAAAAAAAATAATATACCTCTAAAACAGAAGTATATTATTTGATGAATTTATAAGATTTTGAAGCTTACCCCTTTGAACAGGTTTTGGCTATAAACAATTCAAGGGCTGTATACTCGTTTATTTCACCGTTTTTTATGGCGTTATCATAATATAAGGCAAGCTTTAATGCGCGTATACACTCTTCCCTGGTAAAATTTTTTGCCTGAACAGCCAGCTTGTTAAAAACAAAGGGCTTGATAGGTGATAAGGATTCCATAATCTCATCTTTGCGCTTACCGGCGGCTTCACCGTCTAAATATAAAAGCATCATACTCATTTGCTTTTCTATTAGATTGAAAATGAACAGCGGAGATTCTCCGTTGGCTGTAAGCTTTTTGTATATTTTAATTGATTCAGAGCGTTTTTTAAGGGATATACTGTTTGTAAGCTCGAAAACCTTGATTTCAGCATTAAATGTAATGTTGTTATCTATATCACTTTGGGTTATTAAAAGATTGTTGCCGTGAGGCTTCGACGCACAGTAATCAACAAGCTTATAAAAAACATTGTTAAGGGTTGTTATATCCTTATTGCAGGCATCTACCAAATATGCTCTGTCGTGGGCGGAAATGGTTAATCCGTTTTTTTTACATTCCCTGTTGATCCATTTATACAAATCCTCTTCATCGTTAACAGAGCATTCTATGCGGTCTCCTAATGATAAAACGGTTTTATAAACAACAGAATCAGCTCTTGGGTTTGAGATAAAATCAAAAATCAAAAGTACGTTTTCACTTAACGTGGAAATATATTTAGCAAGCTGGCTAACTTGGTTTTTGAACAGAGACACGGATTCTGTAAGCTCTTCAACGATAATAATACGGCGGGAAGAAAGCATAGAAAATGTTGAGCATGCATTCATAATATCAAAAAGCTGTACGTCTTTACCAAGCCTTTCGATATCGAAATCCTGCATACCTTCATCTATGAATTCCGCAATGAGCCTTTTCAAAACTGCATTTTTCAAAACGGTCGTATCACCAACAAAATAACAAAAGGGCTTAATTTCGTGGGGGATTTTTTTTAAGTATTCCTTGTAGTTCAAGATTATTCCTCTGTAATTTTAGGGTTATTATACGTTGCGATTACGTTAACACCGCTATCAGCAACATTTTCAAGTATTATATCTCCTGCAAAAACAGGAGCCGAAACACATACCTTTGATAATTCATGAATTGCCTGCATTATGCTTTCCTTTGGGATAGGACTCTGGGTTTTGACAGGCACAGAGGGATATACTCCGTTATTTACGCGAACGGTGGTTGTTAACATTCGCTGTGGCTGTGTAACCTCTTGAACAGAATAATCCTTTCCTTTAGGACACAAATTCCCTATAACGCCTGTTACAGTATTATTATCATCTAAAGAAACTTCAATTTGGCATCCGCGAGGACATGCAATACACGTTATTATTTTTTTCATATTAAAATCCAAGCTCTATATTATTTTTCAAGTCTGATTATTACTTCATCAGAGTCTAACTGTGAAATATCTCTTGACGTTAAAATAACCTTCTCCATTTCACCGGGTGTTACAGTTTTCTTGGGAACTTTCTTTATTGTTTTTCCATTACATTCTATAACAACAGATACATTATTATATACGTTATCAACCCTGAAAAGCATATCTACGTTACCGATACCGCTGTTGTTTTTGTGAATTTTATTGGGAACAACATACCTTACACCGTTTTGGGCGGAGATGTTATATATATCCTTGTTATCTGCTATATTGGAATTGTTATTTTTTAGATATAAAGCGGCAAATTTTCCAGCCTTTCTTGATTCGTAGGTTACGAAATCCACAAGGTCGTGAACGTGTACAACGTTACCGCATGCAAAAATTCCGTCTACACTTGTAGAGAGTGTATCATCAACTATAATTCCGCCTGTTTTGTTGTTTAATGTAACGTTTGCGTTACGTGAAAGCTCGTTTTCAGGAATAAGACCGACGGAAAGAACGAGTAAATCGCATTCAATATATCTTTCGGTGGCGGGAATCGGGCGTCTGTTGCTATCTACCTCAGCAACGCTTATTCCCTCCAGTCTCTCTTTTCCGTGAACTTGTGTTACAGTATGGTTGAAATATAACGGGATATTAAAATCCTCGAGGCACTGAACAATATTGCGTTTTAATCCGCTTGAATAGCTCATAAGCTCATATACGCCAAGAACCTGTGCGCCCTCAAGGGTAAGCCTTCTTGCCATAATAAGACCTATATCTCCCGAACCGAGAATGACTGCTTTTTTACCCGGCAGATATCCGTCAATATTAACAAGACGCTGCACAAGGCCGGCTGTATAGATGCCTGCAGGACGGTCCCCAGGGATTAAAATAGCGCCTCTGTTTCTTTCTCTGCATCCCATTGAAAGAATAACTGAGGATGCACTATATACCTGAATACCTGTATCCTTATTGATTACAGTAACCTTTTTATCGTTGCTTATATCTAATACAAAGGTATTAAGCAATATTTCAATACCTAACTCGTTGGCTTCATCAATAAATCTCAAAGCGTATTCGGGACCTGTTAATCTTTCGCCAAAAATCTGAAGACCAAACCCGTCGTGAATACATTGGCGAAGAATTCCGCCTGCAAATTCATCTCTCTCAATAACGAGAATATCATCTATACCGTTTTTTTTGGCCTCAATAGCAGCTGCCAGCCCGGCAGGGCCTGCACCGATGACAATTAAGTCTTTTTGTAAAGCTATATTATTCATCGATTTCCTCCCCCTTAAGCTTACTTACAAGGTAATTGCTGTTTTTACAGGATTTTCTTACTTCTTCTTTTTTTATACCAAGCTCTCTGGCAATAATTTCAATGATTTTTGATGTACAGAAGCCACCCTGACATCTTCCCATTCCTGCTCGGGTACGCATTTTAACACCGTCAACAGTAATAGCGCCTGCAGGACGCTTTATTGCATCAATAATTTCGCCCTCGGTTATTTTTTCGCATCTACAAACAATTCTGCCGTATGCGTTGTTTTGCTTTATAACCTCATTTGCTTTATTGATATCCATTTGGGATATATGGTATTCCCTACGCCTCTGAGAAACGTAATTCGGCCTTAAATCTGAAATTAATCCTGCATCCTTTATAATTGAAACAAGATATTCTCCGATAGCGGGAGATGATGTTAAGCCGGGAGATTCAATACCTGCGGCAAGGAACATTCGCTTACATGCATCAGACTGCTTTATTATGAAATCACCTGTATTGGGTGTTGGGCGCAGCCCTGAGAAAAGCGTAATAGCCTGGGATGTATTTAACGACGGAATAGAGCGCCTTGCCTTATCAATAATTTCGGCAATACCCTCTTTTGTAGTTGATTTATCGTCCTTATCAGTAATGTCGTATGCGGTAGGTCCAAGAAGAATATTACCGGATGTTGTAGGTGAAACAAGTATTCCCTTTCCCATTTTTGAGGGTGTTTGAAATATGGGTGTATTAACAAGCCCTTTCATATATTTATCAAGCAGGATGTATTCGCCCTTTCTGGGAATAATCGAAAAGGAACTATCTCCTAACATACGGGCTATTTTGTCGGCAAATACACCTGCGGCATTAACAATGTATCTTGAGTTGTAGGTGCCGTTATCTGTTATTACAGATATATATTCGCTGGATTCCTCCATTGAAATAACGTTAGACTCTCTTATGAAGTCAACTGAGTTTTCGGCAGCAAGCTCCAATGCGGCAACAGCAAGCTTATATGAGGAGATTATACCTGCATTTCCGCAGAACAAAGCTCAGATCGGAAGAGC
>SVGI01000011.1 GCA_015056385.1 Clostridiales bacterium | reverse complement strand
GAGATAGATGAGATGGAAAACGATGCAGACCGTACTGCTTTTCTGGAAGAATATGGACTTCGCGTGATTCGTATTCCTAACAACGAAGTCACCGGAAACTTCCGTGGAGTTTGCGAGTATATTGATGTTGCGGTAAAACAATCCCTCAGTCAGCTTCGCTGACAGCTCCCTTTACATAAGGGAGCCTTTCCGAAACCGGTAATTATTGCAAAAATCCGACCTGTGATCGAAACCATAGGTCGGATTTAACTGTTTTACGAGTACTCGCCATTCTGTACGGGCTTTGTTATAGGAATATATCACCATACACAGTACATACTTATTGACATTGTGTAATAATATGGTAAAATACAGTTGCGTTTGCAACAGTTGCAAACGCAACTAATTTGAATACTTTTGTAAAGGACGATATATGCCTACGTTAATGCGACAAATCAACACCATAAGCCGCTGTGCAGGTGCGTACAGGGCAGATAAGCTTTCAGACAGTGAAATAACCCCCTGCCACCACAGCTTTATACTTGCTATATCCCACCACCCGGGTATAACACAGGAGATGCTTTCAAAGCACATCTACATAAACAAAAGCAACGTTACACGTACCCTTTCCTATCTTGAGGAGCACGGCTACGTTACACGTACCCCAAACCCGGAGGATAAAAGGCAGCTTTTTGTATATCCCACAGAAAAAATGGAGGCAATACTCCCCAAAATAAAGGCTATTGCCAAAAGCTGGAACGAATATCTTACTGAGGAGCTTTCCCCCGAGGAGCTTTCGCTTTTCAGTGACGTGCTTGAAAAAATAACCCTTAAAGCAAAGAGCTACGTAAACAGTAAGGAAGAAGGGCAAAAATGAATTTGATGATAAGATATCTGCGCCCCTTTGCAGGGCGTATGGGCGTAGGGCTTACGATAAAGGTGTTCGGCACTCTTATAGAGCTTGCCCTGCCGTACATATTAAGCCACATACTTAAAAACATAGTTTATTTCGAAAGGGTGGCTCCTATTGTTATGTGGGGATGCATTATGATATTTATTGCCGCCCTTGCCTGTACCTGCAACATAATAGCAAACCGTATGGCATCCCGTGTAGCAAGAGATTTCTCGCGCAATATGCGCCACGACCTCTTCAAAAGGGCAATGACCCTTTCCTCCGCCCAGACAGACGCCTTTACAATACCCTCCCTTGAGGCAAGAATCACCACAGACACCTACAACGTACATAATTTCGTTGGTGTTATGCAGAGAATGGGCGTCAGGGCTCCCATACTCCTTATAGGCGGTGTTGCAATAACCCTTATGATGGACAGCTTCCTTGCATTGGTAATGATTTCTGTTCTTCCCTTTATTTTTATAGTGGTTTACGTTATATCCATAAAGGGCATACCTCTCTATACAAAGGTACAAAGGGCTACGGACAATATGATACGCGTAGTGCGTGAGGATACACAGGGAATCCGCGTGGTAAAGGCTCTTTCCAAAACGCAATATGAGCATAGGCGCTACGACAAAACCAATACAAGCCTTGTCAGCCACGAGAAAAAGGCAAATATAGTAATGGGTATGGTAAACCCGTTTATGACGTTTCTTATGAACTTCGGCATTGTTGCGGTAGTAGCATTAAGCGCCAACAGAGTTGCTTTGGGTCAGTCCGACCCCGAAAACGTTATTGCCTTTATGCAGTATTTTACCCTTATTTCTATGGCAATGATGTCCGTTACAAGAATATTCGTTATGTACACCAAAAGCTCCGCCTCTGCAAAGCGTATAGAGGAGGTTATAGATACACCCTGTGATATTCTTGAGCATACCCAGGAGGAATACCCCTGTATAGATACGGATGACCATATAACGTTTAAGGACGTTTCTTTTGCCTACCCCGGTACGATAAAAACCGTTACGGATATAGACTTCGGTATTAAAAAAGGCAGTTCCCTTGGCATAATCGGGGTAACGGGAAGCGGCAAAAGTACACTTATAAGGCTTTTACTGCGGTTTTACGACGTTAACAAGGGTGGTATATACATAAATTCAAGGGATATACGCACTCTTTCACATACAGAGCTTCATAAAACTATAGGTACGGCTATGCAGAACGATTTTCTCTATGCGGACACAATATATGAAAACATAGATTTCGGCCGCCACCTGCCTCCGGACCAAATATTCAAGGCGGCAAAAATCGCACAGGCTCACGATTTTATAACGGCATTCCCCGATGGCTATGCCCATCCCCTTTCACAGAAGGGCACAAATATATCCGGCGGACAAAAGCAAAGAATACTTATTGCCCGTGCAATAGCAGGTAACCCCCAAATACTTATACTTGACGACAGCTCCTCTGCCCTGGACTACAAAACAGATGCAAGCTTAAGGAGCGCATTGAAGGAAAATATGGCAGGTACAACAACTCTTACCGTTGCCCAGAGAGTTTCCTCCGTTATGAATTGCGACAAGATAATAGTTATGGATAACGGAAAAATAATTGCAATGGGCACCCACAACGAGCTTATGCAGGGCTGTGAGGAATACATTGAAATAAGTAATTCACAGATAGGAGGTGCCTTCGTTGATTAACAAAGGAATGGGCCCGGGTATGCCCAACAAGCACGGCATCAACGTTGATGCGGAGGATATAGGTGAAAAGAAATCATACAAGGGTATATTTTTAAGGCTTGCAAAATACGTGCTTAAATCCTGGCCTTTATTTCTCCTTGCCATTGCAATAACCCTTCTTTCAAACCAGCTTGCCCTTATGGCGCCGAGGTTTTCAGGGGAGGCAATAGATGCAATAGCCTCGGAAAACGGAATAGATTTCTATATCGTACAGACAAGCGTTGTTAAAATGCTTCTCTGCTATATAGCATCGGCAATATTTTCATACGCTTTAACAGTGCTTATGGTGCATATAAGCCAAAAAATAGTATATACCATGCGCCGTGAGCTTTTTGAAAAGCTTACCTCTCTTCCCGTAAGCTATTTCGATACTCACACCACAGGCGATATAATAAGCCGTATATCCTACGATATAGATACTATTAACGCCACTCTCTCACACGACCTTGTACAGATACTTACCAGCATTTATACTGTTGCAGGCTCTCTGTTTTTTATGTGGCAGATATCAAAGCCTCTTATTGCGGTTTTTGTTATTACAGTTCCCGCATCCATAATATTCACCCGTTACCGCTCCAAAAAGGTAAGGCCTCTTTTCCACAGGCGCTCCAGAAAGCTTGGTGAATTAAACGGATATGCCGAGGAGATGCTTTCAGGGGCAAACGTAATACGTACCTACGACCGCACCGATGAAATAGTAGGCAGGTTTGACGAACGCAACGAGGAGGCAATGCAGGCATACTACAACGCCGAATACTACGGCGCAACACTTGGACCCTCTGTTAACTTTATAAATAATTTCTCCATTTCATTGGTTATGATATTGGGCGGAATACTTTATATGCTTTCGCAAAGCGGCGCCGTTGCTGCAGGCTCTCTTTTCTTCATATCATTAGGCGGTATAGCCCAGTTCGTACAGTATTCACGTAAATTCGCAGGCCCTATAAACGAGTTTGCCAATATTCTTCACGAATTTCAGTCTGCATTTTCCGCCGCAAACAGGGTTTTTCGCATACTTGACGAGGAAAGCGAAAAGGCAGATGACACAGATGCAATCCCCCTTACAGACGTAAAGGGTAACGTAGCCCTTGAGAGTGTAACCTTCGGGTACGTGCCTGATAAAACCATACTTAAGAACGTATCCCTCAACGCCTCCCCCGGACAAACTATTGCCATAGTAGGGCCTACGGGGGCAGGAAAAACCACCATAATAAACCTGCTTATGAGGTTTTACGACGTTAACGAGGGTAAGATAACCGTAGACGGCAACGAAATCACCCACCTTAAGCGGGACACCTTAAGAAAGGCATACACTATGGTATTGCAGGATACCTGGCTTTTCCACGGCACAATATTTGAAAATATTGCCTACGGAAAGGAAAACGCAACTCTTGAGGAGGTAAAGGCGGCCGCCCGTGCAGCAAATATAGATTCCTTTATAGAAAATCTGCCCGAGGGATATAATACCGTGCTTTCAGACGACGGCACAAACATATCAAAGGGGCAAAAGCAGCTTATAACCATAGCAAGGGCAATTCTCCCAGATTCCTCAATGCTTATACTTGACGAGGCTACCTCCAACGTTGATTCCCGTACCGAGATTAAAACCCAGGAGGCTATGGCAAGGCTTATGGAGGGGCGCACGTGCTTCGTAATTGCCCACAGGCTTTCCACCATACAGAACGCAGACCTCATTATAGTAATACAAAACGGTGAAATTACAGAGGAGGGCACACACGAGGAGCTTTTAAGCAAGGGAGGCTTTTACAGCACACTTTACAATTCTCAGTTCACCTGACAAAAGCATTTATTTTGCTCTTAAAAAGCGGTTGACAAACTTATAAATAATATTATATACTTACCTTAATAATATCGTTGTGTAAAAACTAACGAAAAATTATACAAATTTGTTTTTATAAAGCAAAATTTGGGAGGACGATTTATATGATGAAAATCAAACAAGGTATCATCGGCTACGGTGGTATGGGAAGCTTCCACCACAAGTACATTAAGGATGAGCTCAGCGACATCAACGATGTTGTTGCAGCATATGACATCGACCCTGAGAGAGTTGCTCTTGCAGAGAAGGAAGGCCTTACAGGATATCATACTCTTGAAGAATTCCTCAAGCACGATATGAACACTGTTCTCGTTGCAGTTCCTAACGACTATCATAAGGATCTTTGTATCGCAGCTATGAGAGCAGGCAAAAACGTTATCTGCGAAAAGCCCGTTGCCTTCAACGTTGCAGAGCTTGACGAAATGCTTGCAGTTTCAAAGGAATGCGGCGTTATCTTCACCGTTCACCAGAACAGACGCTACGACACAGACTTCAACATCGTTCGTAAGGTAATCGAAGGCGGTATGATAGGCGACGTTTTCGCTATCGAAAGCAGACTTTACGGCACAGGCGGCACCATGTTCGGCTGGAGAGGCCAGAAGGAGCACGGCGGCGGTATGCTTTACGACTGGGGTATTCACCTTATCGACCAGATTCTTGACCTTATTAAGGAGCCTATCGTAAGCGTTTACGCTCACCTCCACCACATCATCAACCCCGAATGCGACGACTTCTTCAAGCTTATTATTATGTTTGCAAACGGCACACACGCACAGGTTGAGGTAAGCACATACCATTGCTTGCCCGTTCCCCAGGAAATGCCCCGCTTCGTTGCATACGGCACAGGCGGCGCTGTTAGAGTTGACGACTTCAACGGCGGCGGTAAGGTTATCCAGGTTAAGACTCTTGCAGACGAATTCTCCTCACAGATCAAGGAAACATCTGCAGGTCCTACAAGAACATTTGCACCCCGTCCCGACGACGTTCTTATTACCCAGGAGCTTCCCGAGGTTAAGCTTCGTTGGTTGAGCTACTACGTTAACTACCACAAGGCACTCAACGGTGTTGAGCCCTTAAGAGTTCAGCCCCAGCAGGTACGCCGCGTAATGAAGGTTATCGACGCAGCCTTCGAATCATCAAGACTCAACAAGTCTATTGACTTCGTAGAGGACGAGTTCTACAAATAATATTTGAGGAATTTACAATGAATAACAAACACCGCCGTAAAGCATTTAAGAGAATTATCTTCGCTTTTACGGCGGTGATTCTTTTATTTCTGTGTTCACAAATAATAGTAAACAGATTTCCCGAATTCACACAGTACAGTATTGATGTGAAATCTTACGGGGGTAACAGCGGAAATTTAACGGTTTGCCACCTTTCCGATCTTCATCAGGCGTACAGCGGTAATGACAGGGAATTTATAGATAAAATACTTTCCTTCTCACCCGACATTATATTTCACACAGGGGACCTTGTTTCCTCAAACGACAAAGGTATATCCGATGGAATATCCCTTTTATCCGCCCTTGCAGAGCATTGTACTGTTGTTGCCATAAGCGGTAACCACGAGCACAGGGGCACTCACCACGAGGCAGTAAAGACAGCCCTTAAGGAAAAGGGTGTAGTATATCTTGAAAACGAAATTTTTTATACCGAAATAAAGGGTATGCCCGTGGCAGTTTTAGGCGCAGACGAGGTGTCATCACAGTATATCTCCACACCGAAAAGCCTTATTGAGGAGCTGGAGGAGTTTCGTGGCATAAGGATCCTTTTATCCCATTACCCCGAAAATTTCAACTATTACAGGCAGTTTGATTTTGATATACAGCTTTCAGGCCACGCACACGGCGGGCAAATAATTATACCCCTTGTTGGCGGATTATTTTCCCCCGGGCAGGGCTTTTTCCCTGAATACACAAGCGGTATATACACTTATGAGGACAGCGCCCCTACCCTTATAGTAAGCCGCGGCATAGGCAACCACGTACCTATACCGCGTATATTCAACCGTCCTCATATACCTATTATAAGCATATCGTAATTTATTTTTTTAACGTCCCAACAAGGTGAGGCTCAAACACCTCCCTTGTTCTTTTTGTTATAGACTCCATATCCGCCTTTTCCAGAATAAGCTTCACCATTTTACCACCCGGCATCACCCCGTCTATTGCGCTTCTGCCGTTTTCAAAAAGCCCGTATCCGGGAGTTTCACTTAAATAAACGTCTGCGCTATCCTTAAAAAATACGAGCTTTATATCTCTGGTGCTTGACGTTTCACAGAAATTACACTTTATCATAAGTACAGGGTCGTCATTTTCGTTAAAGGTAAATCTGCCCATAACGCTTACCTTATATTCATCACCGGAGAAATTAAGGCTTGTATATTCCACACTACCCTGTGAAAGGGGCAATACGTGGGTGCGCATACCCTCCTTAAAGGAAATGCTTAAGCCCCCGTCAACAGCCTCAAAGCCTATCTCCCTTAAGCCGGGCGTATAATTATTGCTCATAGCCTGAATTACAAGGGGCATCAGGGATGCGCTTTCACCACCCTTTATTTCATAGCGTTTTCCGTTAAAAAAGGCTCTTACGTCCTCACTCTCCATATTTTTTGATGTTGGGTTAGCTATAAGATAATCCCTTTTTCTTTTAAGGGTATCTCCTCTTTTCCTTAAGCTTTCATACGCCCATTTATCCTCAACAATACCGTCGCTCCAATATTTTTTAGAGAAGAAGGCGTTTACGTGCTTATAGCAGGGTGTGCTCTGAAAAAATTCGTTGTTGCCTGCGGTAAGCACAACCACCGTATCCGTTTGAGGAAAGCCAAACACGTTTTGCCCGAACATACCGTTAAATATAAAGCCCTGAGCGCCCCTGTGGCGCCAGGTATGAAGGCCGTAATCGTATTCACCCGTAGAGGGTGGGGCGCTCATATGGGCGGTTGTCATTTTCTCTATCCATTCACGGCTTACAAGCTGCTTTCCACCATACATACCCTTATTAAGCACCAGCAGCCCAAGCTTGCCAAGGTCCTCCGTAAGCATATACAGGCCCCAGCCGCCCTTTTCTATTCCCCTGGGGCATCTTTCCCAATAATAATCCTTTATGCCCATATAGGAAAACAGCCTTTTATCCAGAAATTCACTTAAGCCCTCATCCGTTACCCTTTTTACGATGTAGGAGAGCATATAGGAGTTCATGCTGTTATACATAAACGCTTCCCCGGGGGCAAATTTAAGCCTTGAATCAAGAAACGCCTCTGCCCAATCCTCACAGGTAGCAAGGCCAACGTCGTTAAAGCTTACACCGGAGGACATGGTAAGAAGATGCCTTAATTCCATATCCTTAAGCCTTATCTGGGCTACGGAGCTCATTTTATCCCCAAGGATATCCACAATTTTGGTATCCTCACTTATCAGCCCCTCATCCACCATAATACCTATGGCAAGGGCTGTTATGCTTTTGCAGGCAGAATGGGTTATGTGGGGAATATCCAGAGAATACCCCTCAAAGGCTCCCTCGAATATAACCCTTGAATTCCTGATTATCATAAGGGTATGGGGGTTTACGTCCCTATCCCTTTCAAGGACGTCCAGAAATTTTTCTATATATTCACTGCTTACCCCAAGGCTTTCAGGGGAGCAACGGCAAAGGGGACTTACCGCCTCACCCCTTTCCACAATCCGCTTCTGGGGTATAAAGGCTGCACAGGGTATAGTGGGGGCCCCTGTATTAGCAATTCTTCTCAGCATCCTTACAGCATTTCTTTGCCATTTAATATCCATACCCAAGCCTCCTTTTTTATTATATTATACTCCAAATTTGTATTTTAAGTATGGTTTGAGTATATTTTTATTCTCCATGCTACCGCGTTTTTCCTTTGAGAATTTTGGATTTTATAAAAAGCACCGCGCCTGCGCCTGCTGCCGTTGCCGCAAAGTTATATACCCTAAGCTCTGCGCCGTTAAATTTAAGCATAACAAGAAATAATATTACTCCCCAGGCAATCCCCCACATAATATCAAGAAGCATAAGGGCTGTGGGCGGCCGCCTTGCCCCCTCATTTTCCCTTGTTTTCCATTTCAAAAGATGTGTAGTAAGTAAAATACATATACACATACCCACACCTGCGGCAAAGCAAATAAAAAATCCCCCTATCTCATAGGAAAGAGAATCCAGTATTACGTTCACCTACATCACCTGAACAGCTTGCCCAATACGTTTTTACCCTTATTCTCTCCGTCGCTGTACTGAAGGGCGTTTATACGTCCGTCTACACACAAAACACCCTCGTCAACGTTAAGCTTCGTTATGTGAAGGTCCTCCCCGTATATACTCATCATACCCTGTGTGGTAACAAGTATTACGGTATGCTCGTCAAAGCCGTCCACATCCTTAACCCCTGTAAGAGATACCCGCCTTCTGCCCTCAAGCTTAAGCGTGTGCATAGGTGTATTTTCGTTGGGAACAACAGTTGGATTATTGTTTTTTTCCTCGTAGCTCATATTTTTCTGTGCAGAAATAAATGTGTTTCCGCACCCTCCCTCCCTTGTTTTTGAGGTAATGCAATCTCCTCGCATTAGAATAAATATTCATACGGGGGGTATTTTATTACACCGCCCCATAAGAGCTTAAGATTTTATTAATTTTGAATCAAGGAAGGTCCGTGTTTAAATTATTTTTACTGTATTTTCCGATAAACACCGTTTTGTGCCAGGCTTTTTAAGCCCCTTTACTTTCATAGGTAAAAATGGTAATATATCTTAACCATAAAGCAAGGAGATACGCAAAAATGTCGCTTAACCCGCCCCTTAAAAAGCACCTTACCCGAAAGGACAAAATAAAGGATATATTCGTTATACTTATAGGCATTGCTGCGGTTATAATAGCTGCGGCGGTTATTCTCAATACCGTAGTTAAAACCGTAGGGGGATACCTTGTTGCAGAGGATTACGAGGAGCTTCAGGAGCTTCAGGCAGACTGTATTCTTGTTTTAGGCGCAGGAGCATGGGACGATAAGCCCTGCCCCATGCTGGAGGACAGGCTAAAAACCGCCATAGATATATATAAAAACGGACTTGCCCCTGCCCTTATATTAAGCGGGGACGGCAACGTTACCCCGTACAGTGAGCCCCACGTTATGTACACCTTTTCACTTGAGCAGGGCGTTGAGGAGGACGCAATATACACCGACTACCACGGATACTCCACCTATGAAAGCGTATATAGAGCCAAGGAGGTATTCGGCGCAAAGAAAATAATAATAGTTACCCAAAGCTATCACCTGCCCAGAGCCCTTTACATAGCACAGTCCTTAGGGCTTGAGGCTATGGGCTTCCCCAGTGATTTAAGAAGCTACGCCGGACAGTATTATTTTAATGCAAGAGAGGGGCTTGCCCGTGTAAAGGAATTTATTACCTGCAATATTACACACCCCGAGGCTCTTCACCTTGAGGAATCCTTCCCCGTAGCCAATATAAACGGAAGCGAATCAAGAAGATAATAAACAAAGGCAGGAAATAATTCCTGCCTTTGTTATTAGCCTTATATCTCTAAATTCTTTTTTACAACAACGTTGCTTTCCTTTTTCGGCTGCCTTATTTTTCCTGTTTTTTTAGGCTTTGCCTCAACCACCCTTGGTGTTACCCGCCTTTCACTCTTTGAAAAATTACCGAGAATATCCCTCTTTACAGTACCCTTTTCAATAATATCGCAGTATCTCTTTTCCGCAATATCTATAACGTTATCCCATGGGATAGGTATATCCCTGTATGCGTTTTGGCAGATAATATCCTTTTGACTCTGCGGCAAGGCAATATAGTCTGATATTGCCCCTGCTATGGATGAGGGTGTATCATCACACACAACAGCGTTTTTCATATGAGTTGCCCTTTCTGCAGGGGCGCTTCCCTTTACAACAAGGGAGGGTGTACCCATAAGAGCCGCCTCACACACAACAAGGCCTGCAGTATCGTAAAGGGACGGGAAAATAAAGAGGTCCGCAAGCCCATAAAGACCGTCCAGAAGGCTCTTATCGTATATGTGGCCTGTAAAAATCACCTTATCCTCTATCCCCATACCCTTTGCCTTTGCCTTAAGCATATCCATATCCACGCCCATTCCCGCAAAAACAAGTGTAAAATCCTGGGTTTTGGCAAGTATTCCCGCGGATTCCATTATATGTACAAGGTTTTTCTTTCTGTCTATCTGCCCTACGTATAAAAGCATGGGGCGGCCCTGGGGAATATTAAACTGCTCCCTTGCACGTTGAGCAGCAGAGGGGTCCACAGCCTTTTCCGTAATTGAGCCGTTGGGCACTACAACAATGTCACCCTTATATCCGTAGGAGCGCAGAGTTTCCGCGGCATTGTTGCTTACCGTCCACACCTCGTCGCACCTTTCGTAAAAGCTTACAACATATTTTACACCAAGGCTTGCAACCATGTCGCTTCCCGTCATCTTTTTGAAATCGTCGTAATACTTGGAGTGAAACGTACCTATAAGGGGCACCCTGAGCCTTGATGCAAGGCGCACAGCCTCAAGCCCCGAGGATGCAGGAGTATGCGCGTGAATAACGTCAAACCTCTGATAGCGTATTTTTTCAAGATAGTGAGGGTCTAAGATTGTAAGCCCCGTTCTGTACTGGTATGAGGAGGATGTTTTAACGCTCCAATAATCGTTTATTTCAAAGCTCAAGCCACCCTTATAGCAATAGGGCTCAACAGGTGTTATTACGTGGCATTCGTGGCCACGCCTGGCAAGCCTGTCTGCATACTCATAGGTAACCCTTCCAACACCGTCTATTATTGGTAAAAAGCTATCGGAACAAATTGCTATTTTCATACCTTCTCCGTAATATCGACCAAACAGTCATTTTCTATAATAATATCAAATATCGCCCGAAATTACAACTACATTAATTTTTTTCAATAAACAAAAAGAGCGCACCTTGTGGGTACACTCTTAAAATTGTTGAGACGGATCGGTAAGCCGGGTTCTGTCGTTGGACGGTCATCTATCTAAGCCACCCGTTGCCGAGTGGCTTAAGCGGCACTCACGAGGACACGGCGAGCAACCGTTTTTTGCCCTCAGCCTTGCTCCGGGTGGGGTTTACACTGCCACGCCCGTCTCCGGGAATGCGGTGAGCCCTTACCTCGCCTTTTCACCCTTACCGCGCATAACGCACGGCGGTTATTTTCTGTTGCACTTTCCTTAAAGTCGCCTTCACCGGACGTTATCCGGCACCCTTGCTCTGTGGAGCCCGGACTTTCCTCGCACCGTAAAGGCACGCGACCGCCTGACCCGCTCAAAATCTTTACTTATATTTTATCCTGATACGTTTTCCGGCACGTAGAGAAGATGTCCGCAATTTTCGCAGGCATATACCACAGATGCCGCAACCTTATGCTGCTCCACGCTGGAAAGGGACATATTGCAGCCCCTGCAGGCCCCGCCGGACATTTCTACAAGCGGCCTTTTATGCTTTGCCCTTGACGCCTCGTATTTGTTCATAAGGGGCTTTTCTATCTGCACTGCAACAGCATTGTAGCGCTCCCTTATAGCCTTTATTTTTACGTCTATTTCAGCGGCAAGCGCATCGTACTGGGGGCGAAGCTCATCGTATTCACTGCGCTTTTTGGATATAAGCTTTGCAAGCTCACCTGCCAGCTTGGAGGTTTTTTCAGCCTGTGAAAGAGCTGTGGCAAGTGAGCCCTTTCTCTTTTCTATTGCCTTATGAACGGCTTCTATCTGATTGTAAATCTCTGTAAGCTTTTCTATTGGCTCATCATCGGACAGCGCTTCATAGGATACACGGAGAGTATCCATTTTTGCGGTAAGCTGCTTAAGCTCATCTGCGTATGCAGTCGCCTTTGCCTCTGTCTTTGTAACCCATTCCTCAAGCTGTAAATATTTTTCCTGAAGAGTTTTTATCTCACTTGCCAAATCGGATATGGTACGGCGTACAGGCAACCTCTTTTTTTCTTCCTCACACGCAGTGATCTCCTCATCAATCGCCTGAAGAGCAAGCAGAAGTTCCAACTGGTTCATAACAAATGTCCTTTCAATTCCTTCATCAACGGCATGCTGCACTCTTAAAAAGAGGGCTTACATCGGCACACTCGATGCGTATCTTATATTGTACACTATTTAAGGAGTTTTGTAAATAGTCGGCAAGCACACCGGGAGCGTGTGCCTCGGATACATCGTGCCCGAGCACTATTGTTGATATACCCATTTTTGCCCCGTCCAATGCCTTATGGTAGCTTGATTCGCCGGTTATAATAAGGTCAGCCCCCATTTTAAGCGCCATATCCCAATAATCTCCGCCGCTTCCGCATACGCTTGCTACACGGCTTACCTCCTTTTCGGGTAGGGCTACAAGGGCGCCTGCCCCAAATGCAGTCTCAAGCCCTTTTGCAACTGTAAGAGCTGTTGACTTTTCGTTTAAGCTATATATTCTGCCTGTTCCGCAGGAGGCATCAAGAGGCGATTTTTCCATAATCTCTATGCTTTCAATATCTGCACCCACGGCATTACATATTTTTTTGGCAAAGGCCTCATCCACACCGCCACGGGCTGCGTCAAAATTCGTATGGGCGGCTATTAAGGATATTGAGCTTTTTATAAGCCTAAATATAAGCTTACCCTCCCCCTCATCCGCCAATATACTCCTTACAGGAGAAAACATTATCGGGTGGTGAGTGATTATAAGAGAGGCGTTTATTTCTATTGCCTTATCTATTACCTCGTCCGTAAGGTCCAGGGCTGTAACAATTCCCGTAACCTCACGTTGAGGCGAGCCCACAAGAAGCCCTACGTTATCCCATTCCAAAGCCAGGGAAAAGGGGTACGCCCTGTTAAGTATTTCCAATACGTTACTAACCTTAATATTATTCATATAAAACCGCCTTGTTCTTATTATGTTTAATATACCATTTTTTTCTGTTATTTTCAATATACGCCCTTTACACCTTTATTTTATATTTTATTTACTTGCACAAATATTTTTACTGTGATACAATATTGCTACTTATAGAAAACGATTTCTATACAGAGAAAAGGATATTCGTATGAGCGCAAAAAGGGCAACCATAAGCCAGATAGCAAAAAAGACAGGGTATAGCTCTGCCACAGTGTCCCGCGTGCTCTCCAACAGCTCCTATCCCGTAAACGTGCAGACAAGAAACGAAATTCTCTCTGCGGCGCAAAGCATGAATTACGTACCAAACGCCATAGGCAGAATGTTAAAGCAATCAGTTTCGAAGGATATAGGCATAATAATCCCCAACGTTTCAAACCCGTTTTATACGGAGCTTGTGCTGGGTGCGGAGCGGGGAGCAAACAAAAGGGGGTACAGCATCCTTTTGTGTAACTCCATGCGAAACGAGGAAACGGAGCAGAAATACCTGCGTACACTTTGCGAAAAGCAGGTGGGGGGAATACTCCTTTCATCTGTGGCTGCATCAGGGGATTATCTTATACCCTACATTTCAAGAGGCATAAAGATTATCGACATAGATGCAAGTAACCCCGAGGGGATAGATTTCAACCGCCGTGAAAGCGCAAAAAGGCTTGTGGAGCACCTTATTTCACTTGGCCACAGGCGTATAGCTTTTGCATCCTCGCCTCTTACTATCGAAAGCCGCCGCCTTTTGTTTGAGGGCTATAAGGACGCCCTTACTGCCTTATCCATAGACGTTGATGAGAGCCTTATATTTATCTCGGAGGATGAAAGCGAAACGGGAAGCGGAGCATACGAATTCAGAAACGGCAGGGATATAGCAACTCAGATAGCCGCCCTCACAAAATTGCCTCACGCAGTATTTGCCGTAAACGATATGACGGCAATAGGCATAATCCAGAAGCTTTCGGAGCTTTCAGTAAGAGTGCCCGAGGATATATCCGTTGCAGGCTTTGACAATATTGAAACCGCATCAATGGTAACGCCCTCCCTCACCACTGCGGACCAAAGGGCCTACGAGGCAGGCTTCCACGCAGTAAATATGCTTATTGACGATATTGAGGAGGTCCCCCAGAGGACACCTCCCTTTTCGGTTACCCCCTCCTTCATTGAACGCTCATCCACGGCGCAAAGAAGAGGCTGAGCCCTTATTTAAGGTCAATTTCCGCCAAAAGCGGATATTATATAAAAAAATAAATACCATTACGAAAGGAAAAAAATCAAATGAGTATTTTCGAACGTAAAGTCGACGTATTGGTAGTCGGCGGTGGCATGATAAGCCAGGAGGTTATTCTCCCCACTCTCTTCCAGGAGCAGAGATACGGCAGAGTAGGTAACATTTCCATTTCAGCACTTACAGGTGATATTATCACCAAGCTTCGCTCAATGTTCCCCAAATTCAAGGGTTATCCCGATCCCGACGTATACGGCGAGACAGAAAAGTATCCCGATATGTTCAAGCAGGCTATTGCAGACCTTCCCCCGGACGGCGTTGTTATAGTTGCAACACCTGACCATCTCCACACACCCGTTATCCTTGCAGCTATTGAGGCAGGCAGACACGTTATCGTTGAAAAGCCCCTTTGCCTTAAGGTTAACGAGGCTAAGGATATTATCAAAAAAGCACACGACAAGGGCGTTTACGTTCTTACAGACTATCACAAGAGGCACGACCGCTCCATAAGAGCTGCAAGATACAAATACCGCAACGGTGATCTTGGCGAAATGCTCCATTCACACGCATGGATCGAGGAGCCCAAGTACATGGCTCTTAACGTATTCAAGGATTGGTGCGAGAAGAGCTCATCCTTCGAGTATATCGGCGTTCACTATGCAGACGCATACTACTTCATAACAGGCCTTAAGCCCAAGCGCCTTGTAGCATTCGGTCAGAAGAAATTCCTTCCCACACAGGGCAAAAACGCATACGACGCTGTTCAGGCAACCATCGTATGGGAGGATGATTCCGTTCAGTTCATCCAGACATCCTGGGTAAACAACCCCAAGAACTCCGCTATGACAAACCAGGGCATGATGCTCCTTGGCACCATGGGTGAATACTGGGGCGACCATAAGGCAAGAAACACTCACTTCGTAACAGATGAAAAGGGCTACGAGGATTACAACCCCAACTTCTTCAAGCAGTATGACAGCTGGGATTTCCCCGGCGACGTTGATAACGTTGGCTACGGCTACGACAGCATCGTTCAGGGCATCAACGATATCAAGATGATTATGAACGCAACAGAGGGTATGTCTGAGGAGGAGGCTCTCCTTAAAAGACGTGAAATGCTTGAAAAGATGGCAGATACACGTGGACTTCCCGAGCAGGCTCTCGTAGGTGTTGCTATTAACAACGCAGTACGTATGAGCGTAGATAACGGCAGCAGATTCGTTGTGTTCGACGACGAGCTTAACATTTCTTTTGAGTAATTAACAGTGGAAACCTTCAACGTCATTATACCGATATTCGTATTTTTATTAGGAGGCTTCCTTTGCAGGCGCTTCAAGGTGGTTTCTGTGGAAACGAAGAATTTCCTCAACAACCTTGTTTACTACGCCGCAATGCCCGCAACCATATTCAAGGGGATAGTAAGCTTTGATTTCCAGAGCACATTCCGCCTTGATATAGTTGCACAAAACCTGCTTACAACCCTTGCAGTGTTTCTTCTTACCTTCGGTGTAGCCTTTCTCATAAAGGACCCGAAAAAGAGGGGGGCATTCCACATGGGCTGCTTCAGGTCTAACCAGGGGTATATGGGGCTTCCCGTGGTGGATAGCTTCTTTGGAGCAAGGGCCGTTTCCATTACGGCGCTTATAAACGGCTTCGATTCACCCTACTGCGTAATACTTTCAATAGTGGCGCTTGAAATATTCAGAACAATAGCATTCGGCAACGGCAATAAGGAGGGGGCAAAAAGGCTTCTTTTATCCAAGCTTTTCGACGTTGTAAAAAACCCGTTCCTTATAGCCACCGTGCTGGGCTTTATATGCGTATGGCTTAAGCTTGACGTATTAAGACTGGGATTCGTAGGCGAGCTTCTTACCCTTACAGGTAATATCTCAATGCCTCTTTCACTTTTTGTTATAGGCTGCTCCATAAATTTCGGCTCTATAAGAAAGAACGTTGGCATTATTGCATCGGTAAGCGCAATAAAACTGGTACTTTCCCCTGTTATAGGCTTTATTATAGGTGCATTTATATTCTCCCTTTCAGGTGAGGACCTTGCATTCTCCGTATTGCTTGTAGGTATGCCCTCCTCCGTTTCAAGCTATGCCCTGGCGGCGCAGATGGATACGGACGACGAGCTTATGGCATCTATAATAGGAATAACCACTGCGCTTTCCGTAATAACAATACCCATCATATACAACGTTTTGGGTCTTATTGCATAATAAACCCTGAAAGGAAATTGTATGCTTAAAAGAAATATATGGCAGGACCTTGAGCCTGCACCTACCGAAAGACTTCTCGTAAACGAGGACGAGGCTATTACAACTGCAGTTGGATACGTTTCCGTTCTCCCCGGTGAATACACCTCAAGGGGCTTTCACGAGGACGAGGAGGAGGTTTACGTAATACTTAAGGGTGAGGCTACTCTTGTATTAGGTGAGGAAACGGATACTGTTAAGGCAGGAGATACGGTTTACGTGCCGCCCAAAACACTCCACCAGATGCACTGCACCTCTGATATTCCCCTTGAGTATCTCTACTTTGCGAACTGGCCCGAAAGCCTTCGCGCTAAATAAGATTTGAAAGCCATTACGGCAGAAAGGAAATAACCATGGCAAAAAGCTTTGAAATGGAACCAAGAAAAACCACTCGTTTTGAAACGAAGTACAGAAAAATCTGCACAGATATCCCTGTGCCAGAATCAATGCCCATCATTGAAAAATTGAGAAAATATGAGCCCCGTTCAATGAGCGGTCAGCCCCTCATCATCTGGGACAGAGCAGATAACTACAACGTCTACGATAAATACGGCAACAAGTTCGTTGACTTCTCATCAGGCGTTCTCGTAGCAAATGCAGGACACTCCAACCCCGAAATCAAGAAGGCAGCTATCGACATGCTGGACCACGGCCTTCTTCACAACTATTGCTTCCCCTCTGAAATCAGAGCAGACCTTATAGAAAAGCTCATTGAGGTTACACCCGCATACCTCGAAAAGGCATTCCTTCTTACAACAGGCTCTGAAACAACAGAGTGCGCTATCAAGCTTATGCGTACACACGGCCAGAGATTCTACTCTCCCACCAAGCTTAAGATAGTTACATTTGAAAACGACTTCCACGGCAGAACAATGGGTGCACAGATGGCAGGCGGCTCAAAGGGCGGCAAGGCATGGATCGTTCACCATGATCCCGATATCGTTCAGGTTCCCTACCCCAACGCATTCCTTTACGACTGGGCAGATGAAAAGAACCCCAACTACAGCGACGACAACTGCTTTGATACGTGGATGGGCTTCCTTAAAGAGGCTTGCGGCGGTAAGCTTGAGGATATCGCAGGCTTTATGCCCGAATCCTACCAGGGCGGCTGGGTACAGCTTATGCCCAAGGGCTTCGTAGAAAGACTCAGAAAGTTCTGCGACGAAACAGGCGCTCTCCTCACATTCGACGAGGTTCAGGCAGGCTTCGGCAGAACAGGTCAGCTCTTTACCTATATGCACTACGGCGTAGAGGCTGATATCGTTTGCTGCGGTAAGGGTATCTCAAGCTCACTTCCTCTTTCAGCAGTATTGGGAAGAAGCAAAATAATGGATATGTACGGACCTAACGAGATGACATCCACCCACACAGGTAACCCTGTATGCGCTGCTGCTGCTCTCGCAAACATTAAGTACATCGTAGATAACAAGCTTGTTGAGCGCTCTGCAAGCCTTGAGGCTATTATCAGACCCGCTCTTGAGGCTATCCAGAAGGATTACCCCGTTATCAACCGTGTAAACGGCGCAGGCGCAGGCTGGGGCGTTATCTTCACAAAGGAAAACTCCAAGGAATACGACCCCGACTTTGCTCACGACGTAACAAGAGCAGCCATTGAAAGAGGCGTTATGCTCTTTGCTCCCGTAGGACCCGGATGCACAATCAAGGTATGTCCTCCTCTTACAATCGACGAGGAAGCTCTTAAGGAAGGCCTTGCAGCATTCAGAGAGGCTGTTGAGGTTACTTACGCAGAATACTACGGCAAGTAATCCGTATTCAAGGTAAACAAAAAGCGGTATATCCAAAAGATATACCGCTTTATTTTTTTGATTATTATTACTTGTCTTTTCCGGTTATAACTGCGTTGTTTGCCACAACCTCAAGCATAAGGTCCCAAAGAATGCTTTCCTCTATAAGCTCTCTGCCGTAGGCCTCCTCGAATTCCTCAAGGGATTCATAGCCGTAAAGCTTTGCGTATTCCTTGCTTTTTTCAGCGTAAAGCTCGTCTGTTATAACGAATTTCTCCTCTGCAACAATATGCTCGAATACAAGGTCCTCCTTTGCGGCAGTTTCACCGTATTCAAGCCTGTCCTTTGCATACTGCTCGGGGCTTACGCCGTACTGCTGCTTCATAAATTCCTCAACAGTCATGCCGTAGTAATCGGCATACTCCTGGTAGTAGGCATCCATTTCGGCGCAGCGCTCCTTTACTCTCTTTGACGGATATACCTTAAAGCTTGCGGTTTTAAGAAGATTCTCCCATGCTATACCTGAAAGATTTTCCTTTTCAAGAAGGTCCTTTATATAAGCCTTGTATTCCTCAACGGTTTCGCAATCGGATACAGACTGTACAAAGGCATCTGTAAGCTCGGGAAGGTCCTTTCTGTATATTGATTTAAGGGTGATTTTGAACTCTGCTACCTTGCCTCTTAAGGTTGCCTTATGGTAATCATCGGGGAATGTAACGGATATAGAAAATTCCTCGCCGGTTTTATGGCCTATAAGCCCTTCCTCAAATCCGGGAATAAACTCGCCGGAGCCTATAACAAGGCTTGAGCCGGAGGCTGTACCGCCCTCAAACTGTATTCCGTCTATATAGCCCTCGTAGTCCATAACAACGGTATCCCCGTTGAGAACGCCTCTGTCTGTAATATATCCGCCTGTGGCATGCTCATCGCGTACGGTATCTATTCTTTCGGTAACCTTTTCGTCTGTTACGGAGATCTTACTGTATTTTACCTCTATGCCCTTATAGGTGGGCAAATCGAGGTACATAGACGTACATCCTGTGCAGGTAATAACCATTACCGCAGCAAGAACAAACAGCATCAATGCTTTTATTTTTCTCATACTTAAATAACCATGGCTTTCGTTTATCGAAAGCCTTCCTTTCTGGGGAATTGGGGCTGGTTTTGCTCTGCAAAATCGCCACCACTTTGGTGGCGAAGGCCACAAAACCCTAACCATGGCTTTCGTTTATCGAAAGCCTTCCTTTCCGGCGTGAACAAATGTTTCTCGCTTCTGGCGTGAACAAATGTTTTTCATTTCCGGCGTGAACAAATGTTTTTCACGCTATCCTCCAAAATAAAAACGTACCTGATACAGAATTATAGCATATCACAGTACGTTTTATCCTTAAAAAATTCAAACAAACCGTTAATTAAGAGCCGGACCTTGTAAGGTAGGGAACTCTTTTTATGTCAGCGCCAAGCTTTGAAAATTTCTTTTCTATGGATTCGTAGCCTCTGTCTATATGCTCAAGACCGTAAACCTCCGTTTCACCCTCTGCCATAAGCCCTGCTATAACAAGGGCGGCGCCTGCGCGAAGGTCGCTTGCCATTATCTTTGCGCCTGTAAGTGATGAAACACCTGTAATAAAGGCTCTTCTGCCCTCTGTTTCAACACTTGCCCCCATTTTTTTAAGCTCTTCAAGATGCCTGAATCTGTTTTCAAAAATATTTTCAGTAACGGTACTGTTGCCCTGGGCAATACAAAGAAGGGCTGAAAGGGGCTGCTGAAGGTCCGTAGGGAAGCCGGGATATACAGAGGTTTTTACGTTTACGGCATAGGGCCTGCCGTTACCAACCACGTGAATATAATCGTCCCCGTTTTCCACCGTTACACCCATATCCTCAAGCTTTGCGCTTAAGGTTTCCATGTGCTTGGGTATAACGTCTGTGATATATACGTTGCCGTTTGTTGCGGCGGCGGCTATCATATATGTTCCTATTTCAATCTGGTCCGGAATTATGGAGTATTCCCCGCCCTTAAGCTCACTTACACCCTCAATAGTTATAACGTCTGTACCTGCACCCCTTATGCTTGCGCCAAGGAGGTTAAGGAAGTTTGCAGTATCAACAACGTGAGGCTCACGTGCGGCATTTACAAGCTTCGTGGTGCCCTCTGCCCTTACTGCTGCAAGCATAACGTTTATTGTTGCGCCTACGCTTACGCTGTCGAAATAAATCTCATCCCCGACAAGCTTCCTTGCGCTTACGCTTATTCTGTTTTCAGAGATATCCACCGTAGCGCCAAGAGCCTTAAAGCCCTTTATGTGCTGGTCTATGGGGCGTGCGCCTATCTGGCATCCGCCGGGAAGGGGTATTGATGCGCGGCCTGTTTTGGCAAGAAGAGCGCCTATAAGGTAGTATGAAGCGCGCATTTTGGATGCAAGAGGTGTTTCAACGTCGGAGGTTGTCATTGTAGATGCATCGAAATAAGCCTGATTCTTTTTGGATTTTACCTTTACCCCAAGGGAATGGATAATATCCTTCATAATCTCTACATCCTCTATTTCGGGAAGGTTACCGATAAGGCAAGGCCCGTTTGCTATAACAGTGGCCGCCATAATACCTAAAGCAGCATTTTTAGCACCGCTTGCCTTAACCGTTCCGTTAAGGGGACGTGATCCGTTTATAATAAGCTTTTCCAAAAAAACACCTCCGGGCCCTTACAGGCCTACATACTTTTTTGATTATATCATATAGTTTAACCTATTTCAATAATAATAGCAACCATTAATTTGCTCTTTTCCCCTCTTTAGCCGTGGTGTTTGATATTTTTGCTTTTTTGTGATATTATAAATATAAGTATATTTAAGGTGGATGGTATAAAATGGATAATAAGTTTTTAAGCATAGATAAAAACATCTGCTTCGGCCTTGCATTTTTGCTGTGGCCCGTTGCCCTTTTAACTCTTATTATAGACAGGCACCATATGACGCCCTTTGAAAGGCAGCAGTGTATTTCCGTGCTTGTAGGAAACGTAATAAGCAGAGCGCCGCTTATTGGCTGGATATACGGTATAGTGTTTTTGGTATTTTCAATAATTGCCTCAGTAAAAAGCTTTAAGCACGATTATTCTACCCGCATACCCCTTGCATTTGACATCGCAAAAATATTTGTGCACAAGCTTCCTCACGACTGATTTTAGAAAGGATACCGTTTTATGTCTTTGAGTGTATGTTCACTGCAAAGCGGCAGTAACGGAAACTGCACCTTTATTTCCAACGGCCGCACAAATCTGCTCATAGACTGCGGCATCCCCTTAAAAACATTGGAGGAGGGGCTTTATTCCATAGGAGTTTCCCCCTCAAGCATCCACGGTGTTTTCGTTACCCATGAGCATAGCGACCATATTAAAAGCGTAGGCGCCATTTCCCGAAGATACGGCGTACCCATATTTGCCAACACAAGCACCTGGGAGGCTATGGAAAAGAAAATAGGCGAGGTCCGCCCGGGGTGTATAAAGCTTTTTTCCTCGGGAGGGGACATATATTTTTCCGATATATGCATAAGCACGATTAAGATTTCCCACGATGCCGCAGAGCCCGTTGCCTTCAGCGTATGCGATAAGGACAGAAAGGTAAGCATTGTAACAGACCTTGGCGTGATAAACAAGGGAGTGCTTTCATTTATGGAGGGAAGCCAGCTTGTTTTTCTTGAGGCGAATCACGACGTGGATATGCTTATAAGATGCTCCTACCCGCCTGTATTAAAGCAGAGAATATTAAGCGCCAAGGGGCACCTTTCAAATACAGACTGTGCGGAAACAATACTTAAGCTTATGGACCATTCAATACGCTACATACTGCTTTCCCATTTAAGCAAGGAATCCAACACACCGGAGCTTGCATTTGCCACCGTAAGGGATATACTTGCCCAAAGCAACGTGCATATAGGAAGCGACATAATGGTTGATATGACATACAGGGACCACGTTTCAAGGGTATATAATCTTATATAACCCTATTAAAGCCTTTGATTTAAGGAGGATATACCGTGTACGAGGATGATAACAGCATACCGAGCAGCACAAGCGATTTAAGTAATTCGGTAAACGAGAATATAACCAACGACAGCATTACAGCGCCTCAAGCCCATAAGGCATCACAGGCGGAACATGAGCACGAGCCCCTTTTAGGCTGGTACGACCCTTACGACGGCACCTACCATTACAATTCCCCGCAAATAGATACAGTACAGCGCCCCAAAGAGGATAAGCGCTGGCCCTCGGTTAAGGCGGCAGGCTTTTTCTTTCTTATAATCCTTGGCGCCCAGACAGTTCTTTCAAGCCTTTACGCTACTGTGTCTGCTTTTTTTGAAAGCGTGCCCTCCGGGCTTTTATATACCGTTACGTGTATAATAAGCCTTGTTTCATTAGGCGTACCCCTTTTGATATACCTTAAGAAATACGGCGATGCAAAAAAGGACCTTTTAAGGCTTCACAGCCCCTCACCAAGCACGTTGGCTGTTGTAGGCGTAATAAGCATACTCGCCTTTTTTGTGAATTTCGCCATAACAGAATCCTGGATATACCTTGTATCCCTTATAGGCACGCCCATTATTACGGATACGCCTAACCCAACATCAATTCCGGGAATAATTATGATGGTATTATCCCTCTGCGTTATAGCCCCGGTTTTAGAGGAGCTTTGCTTCAGAGGTGTATTACAGCGCGGCCTTGAGGGCAAGGGGGCAAAATATTCAATAATTATGTGCGGAGTGCTTTTTGCCCTTATGCACATGTCCGTAACAACGGCTCCCCCTAAAATAATTCTGGGAATAATCCTTGCATACACCGCCTACGCAACAAACTCCCTGTGGTGCCCCATTATTATTCACGCAGTAAACAATATTGCCTCTGTGGTAATGTCTTTTATGCCTGCAGACCCCAACGCACCAACTCTCGAGGAAATGCTTGATATCCCTGTGCTTGACAAAATAAGCCTTGCTCTTGTATATTTTGCAGTAGCGGCAATCGGTACGGTTATAATTTTCCTGCTTATCTCCCTTTTAGGGAAAATAAATTCAGGGGCGCCCCGCCACCGCTACCGTACAGACCTTGAGCTTTACGGCCAGGGCAAAACACAGACACTGGGAATTAAAATCGGTGTTATTATAATTATATTGAACATGGTTACAGAAATAGGTCTTATGATAGTAAACGACCTGAATTTACTTGATTACCTGCTTATGTAATAACAATATTAAAGGATGTACAAAAATGGAAGAAAAACAAAACAAGCCCTCACTGTTGAAACGCTTTTTTTCACCTGAAATAGTAAGGCTTATACGCTTTACCCTTATAGGCGGCGTAAATACCGCCGTAGATTACGGAGTATTTTTCCTTCTCCACACCCTTCTTCACGTGGGAAGCCTTATTTCACAGGTAATATCATTCTCCAGCGGCGTTGTATGCAGTTATTTTTTGAACAGGCGCTTTACATTTAAGGCTAAGAATAAAATGTCCACCGCTGAGGTTATAAAGTTTATAATACTCAACCTTATTGCAATGGGTTCATCCGTATTGGTAGTATGGGTATTCGAAACGTATTTCCATATAAGTCCCTATATTGCAAAGCTGGCATCAATGCTTGTATCATTTACAATCAACTACGTCGGAAACAGGTTTTTTATATTCAAGGCCGAGGTAGATAATCAAACACAAAATAACCATAACCCTACACAGGAATAACGAAAGGAAAAAGCTATGGCAGATATACTTTATATTGCAGTACCCTGCTACAACGAGCAGGAGGTTCTTGAGGTTACAGCACAAAAGCTTACAAATAAGCTTACAGCCCTTATAGATGCAGACAAAATCTCCCCCAAGAGTAAAATTCTTTTTATTAACGACGGCTCAAGGGATAAAACCTGGGAGATTATGGAAAAGCTTCACGGTGAAAACAAATACGTTTCCTGCATAAAGCTTTCCAGAAATAAGGGGCATCAGAACGCCCTTATGGCAGGGCTTATGACAGCCAAGGAAAAGGCGGATATGGTAATATCCATAGACGCAGACCTGCAGGACGATATTGAGGTAATAGACGATTTTATTGCCGAATATTACAACGGATGCGATATAGTTTACGGCGTAAGAAGCGCAAGAGATACGGATACCGCCTTTAAGCGCGGCACAGCCCAGGGCTACTACAAGGTAATGAACGCCTTTGGTGTTGATATCGTATATAACCACGCAGATTACAGGCTTATGTCAAAAAGAGCACTTGAGGCCCTTGCGGATTTCAAGGAGGTAAACCTTTTCTTAAGAGGAATAGTGCCCCTTATAGGCTTCAAAACTGCAAAGGTATTTTACGAAAGGCACGAAAGATTTGCGGGAGAATCCAAGTATCCTCTTAAAAAGATGCTTGCACTTGCCTACGACGGCATTACCTCATTCAGCGTAACGCCTATAAAGCTTATAACCGCCCTGGGCGCTGTTCTTGCATTTTTAGGCGCGGGAGGTCTTCTTACACTTCTTATACTTCTTCTTTGTAACGTAGGTGTAACAGTTGGCCACGCAATTCTTTGCTCTATATGGTGCGTATGCGGACTTATACTTTTGGGTATCGGTGTTATAGGCTCCTACATCGGCAAGGTATATATGGAAACAAAGGCAAGGCCCCGCTACTTTATTGAAACAATTTTGGACTGATGATACAAAAGTAAAAGCCGTACACCCTTGGGATGTACGGCTCTTTTTTTGCCACTCTTTTATTTATAGGTGATTATTTCATCTGCAGACCTGTATGTTGTATGTCTGGGAGATGGCACACCGTCCTCTGCGGCATAGCCTACCATAAGCACTGCGGTTAAATCCACCTTGTCCTCAATATTGAATTCCTCCCTTAATATAAAGGGGTCAAAGGCCATAACCCAGGTGCTTCCAAGGCCGATATCGGCGCAGGCAAGCATCATATGCGTTGTTACGATAGACGCATCTATATCACCGCTTGACTTTTTATCGAGGTCTGTCCTTGTAAAGCAGATATCCTTATCGTAGCCTATTACGAACGCCATAGGAGCATTGTATCTGCATCTTGTACACTTATCAAGCCTTGCAAGGTTTTCCTCCCCTGTAATAACGTATATACGCTGAGGCTGATTATTTTTTGCAGTAGGGGCAAGGCGCGCCGCGTTGAGTATATATTCCACACACTCACAGGGCACAGGCGTATCCTTGTAGGACCTTACGGTATATCTTTTTTCTGCCAGCTCGTTAAACTTAAATTCGCTTATCATTGCAGTATATCTCCTTATGGATTTTTCTAAATTATACATTTCACGGCGCAATTAGTCAATGAGGCTTAAGGTATCATCCCAAAGCCTTACCCTTACAGTCCTGCCGCCGCTTTCCATTTTTACATAAACGCCATTATCCCGACACGTAAAATGAAGCTGCCCGCCTCTTTTACCTTTATAATGCTTATTACCCTCGAGGTAGGTTATATTTGCTCCGCTTTCCAGGGCTTTATCATAAGTTTTCACGGTTGCGTTGCAAATATATACGTTTTTTATATCTCTTGCCCATATATTGTAGCTGTCCCAGGCATCTGCAAACAGGACAAGCACGTCTATAACTCCGCCGTTATTCATTTTAAGCGCCTCAACCGCCTTATCGTCTATATCCGCACCGTTACAGAATACCACAGCCTCACCTTTTGGGGATATAACGGTAAAGGCGGCTGTACTGCTACCCTCTGTGGCATACGTTGTAAAGCCGTCCCTTACGGCAATATAGGGGTACGCTGCAAGAGCAATTATTACGGGAACCATAATAAGACAAGCACAGCCCCTGCGCCTTAACATCCACACCGGACGCTCCGGGGATATAAGGTATACCCATGTACAAAAGGCTATACACAGTAATACAGAGGGTGTTGCCACGGTTATCTGTGCAAAGGGCAGGGCAGACACCCATTTTACTATTGCAGTAAGAATATAAACAAGTATTTCCACCGCATAAACAAGCACCTGAGGAACGTAAGAAAGTACTGCGTTAAACAGATTTGCAATAAAGCCTACGGAATATACAAAAGAGGTTATAGGTATAACAATAATATTTGTTACAAATGCCGAGGGTGAAAACACGTTAAACATCAGCGCCATAGGTAGCATAACGCCTGCCTGAGCACCTGTGCTTACGGCAAGGCCGTCTATGATTTTAAGAACAGTACGTCTCTCGCCCCTGTATATTTTTCTTATACCCCGCCTTATGACACCGGATAAAAGTGATATACCTAAAACCGCGCAAAAGGAAAGTATAAAGCTTAAGGAAAACAAATCAAAGGGAGATATAAGAAGAATTACACAGGCAGCCGTACACAGTACCATAATGGAATCTCCCCTGAGACCCCTGTGCCTGCACCCCAGGTAAACCACGGCAAATATAAAGGCGCGCAGGGCTGAAATACTTGCTCCTGTAAAAATTACGTACATAAGCGTAAGAATTATCCTTACTGCGTTGCGCAAGGCCCGATGATTCCGCATAAATGCGGTAATCCGCTCTGTAACAGCAAAGAAAAAGCCTACGTGAAGCCCCGATATAGCAAATATATGGGCTGTACCCGTGCGGGAAAAGCTTTCACGCAGCTCACTGTCCATAACAGGGTATCACCTACTACCGTAGCGTTGAGTACAGATGCGGTATCCTCACTGAAGGCTTCGTACATATCATCTACAATGCCCTCCCTGTACCTCTCTATGTAGTGAGATAAGGTATGCGGCGCGTGATACATCAGAAAAAGCTCATCACTGTTTACGTTAGCGGTATAATATATTCCATCCCTTTCAAGACGGGCGCCCCTCGAAAAAGGGTCGTTATCTATATGGATTTCATCAAGCAACACGCCGTTATTTATACAAAGCACATCTCCTGCTCCGTATTTTACACTGTCGCCATATATCCTCAGGAGAATTTCACCCTGATATCTTTTATTTATGCTTTCCTCTGCATCCTTTACGGCATATTCGCAATAGCTCTCGTTTACGCTTATGCGCTCCTCCACTATACAGCATTTTATGCTTACGTCATCAATGCTTACTCTGCTTTCTCTGATGGCAACACGGGCAGATGAATTAACAAGCCCAACGCCAAGAGCAAGCACTGCAACAACAAGCATCTTCCTGTGCCCCGATACCAAAAGAAATAGGGAAATTAGGGAAGCCACCGCCCCAAAGCATAAGAGAATACCGCAGTATTCTCTTAAAAGCCACGAAAGAATTATAGCTGCAGCATAACAGACACTCACAGGTATAACAGGCCGTTTTATGCTCACAGTATAATTCCTCCTTTTTGTTTATAATACGACAAATAGCGCGTTAAGTCAATTTCTTGGGTAAAATATTTATCCAAGGGCAAAGCCCGGCGTTGTTTTCAGGCTCCGCCGCCTGAATACTCATAAGTTTTTTCTTACAGGCTAATAGATACGTAAATAAATATACAATATCCTATCTTGAAATTGCCGCGCATATTTCTTATAATATAAACAGTATATTTAGACTGGCGTCAACAAAGGTGGTATAAAAATATATGAAAAAAATAGTAGCATATTTTCGTTCACACAGGCTTCTTGCCTCTCTGTGCATACTTCTTATAAGCATTGCATTTTATATGATATTGGATAATTTTACGGCAGTAGGCAATCTTCTTTCACGCCTGATATCAATAATAAACCCGTTGCTTTGGGGCGCTTTTTTGGCATACCTTTTAGACCCTATTGCCTCCTTCCTTGAAAAGCACGTGTTCTCCAAAATGAAAAAAAGGAACGCCGCAAGGACGATTTCCATTATCATAACCGTTTTTATTTCCTTAAGCGTTATAACCCTGTGCGTTGCACTTGTTGTGCCCCAGCTTATATCTTCCGTGAAGCTTCTTATAGATAATATAGACGGGTATCTGGATTCATTCAGAGACCTTATATCCGGCATTGTTCAGAAGCATCCCCAAATCGGCAACGAAATAGAGGACCTTTTGGGAAGCTGGGAAAAGGTGGTTACTGCCATTTCCTCCTGGATAGGCGATAACATCGGAAATATAGTTGGTACCTCCGTTAAGGTGGGCGAGGGGATATTCAACGCATTCCTTGCAATAGTCTTTATGATATATATGCTTTTCGATAAAGCAAGTATATTAAGGCTTTTCAGAAGAATATTCCGCGCAAGGCTTTCCGACGAAAAGTATGATAAGCTTAATGCAATATCAGTAAAAAGCAACAGCATATTTAAGCGCTACCTTGTAGGTAATATAACAGACGCGCTTATTATCGGTGTGTTGAACTTTATTTTTATGAGTATATTCGGTATGCCCTATGCTTTGCTTATATCACTTATAGTTTGTGTAACAAACCTTATACCTACCTTCGGACCTATAATCGGCGCGGTACCCTCACTTTTTATACTCCTGCTTGTTGAGCCCTCCTATGCGCTTTGGTTCCTTATATGGACTATTGTTCTCCAGCTGAGTGATTCAAGCCTTATAAAGCCCTGGCTTTTCGGCGATTCAACAGGCTTAAGCCCCCTTGGCGTGCTTGCGGCAATTATTATAGGGGGACGTATATTCGGTATCGTGGGCATGTTCCTTGCTGTACCCGTAGCCGCAATAATAGCATACGTTTTCAAGGAATATCTTGATAAAAATCTCGAAAGAAACGGTTGCGACAGCGACGGCAACAAAATCCCCGCCCCTGAAGCTGTAAGTAAGGTCGAGGAATGAAAAAAACAGATAATATAGGAAATACCGTTTCACCATTTGAGGCAAGGGAAATTCTTTCAGCCCTTGAGGCTATTCACCCCGACGCCGCCCCTGCCCTTAATTTCACCTCTGCCTATGAGCTTATGGTAGCCGTTGTGCTTTCCGCGCAGTGCACGGATAAAAGGGTAAACATAGTAACCGGGGAGCTTTTTTCACTTGCCGATAACCCCTGTGATATGGTAAGGCTTGGTGAGAAAAGGCTTGCAGAGATAGTTACCCCCTGCGGGCTGGGCGCCTCCAAGGCAAGGCACATAATAAACGCATCACAAAGGATAATAGACGTATACGGGGGCGAGGTACCCTCGGGGCTTCAGGAGCTTATGTCCCTTGAGGGTGTCGGTATAAAAAGCGCCTCTGTAATAAGAAGCGTGTGGTTCGGTATCCCCGCTATCGCGGTGGACACCCACGTATTCAGGGTAGCAAACAGGCTTGGCCTTGCTAAAGCCTCCACCCCCGAGGCAACGCAAAAGCAGCTAATGGAGCTTTTAGATGAGGATAAGTGGTCCCACGCCCATCATCTTTTAATATTCCACGGCAGAAGGATATGCAGTGCGCGAAAGCCACAGTGCGGCATTTGCCCCCTTAAGGATAAATGTCAATGGCAAAAAAGCAACAATACATAAAAACAAGCATAAAAAAAGAGGTACGATTTACGTACCTCTTTTTGATTGTTATATAAAGATTATTTGTCTGCTGCTTCTTCCTCATCCTTTTCCTTGGAAAGCATAAGGTTTGCAAGAATACCGAGGATAAGTGAGCAAGCAACTGTTCTGATTTCAACAGCGCCGAATGTAACAACCATGCCGCCTACACCTGTTATAAAGATAACGGATGCAACGAAGAGGTTGCGGTTCTTATTGAAGTCAACCTTCTGGCACATCTTAAGACCGCTTATGGAGATAAAGCCGTAGAGAGCTATGCAAACGCCGCCCATAACAGCTGTGGGAACAGTCTGAAGGAATGCTGTAAGAGGTGAAATAAGCGAGATGAGTATGCAGGTAATAGCTGCGCCCCAGATGCTTATTGTGGAAGCGTTGCGGGTGATAGCTACGCAAGCAATAGATTCACCGTAGGTTGTGTTGGGGCATCCGCCGAAGAATGCGCCTACCATTGAACCAACACCGTCGCCCAGGAGAGTGCGGGAAAGGCCGGGCTCCTCAAGAAGGTCTGTTCCGATAATGGATGAAAGGTTCTTGTGGTCTGCAAGATGCTCTGCGAAAACAACGAATGCAGCGGGAACGTATGCAGCAAAAAGAGTAATGATGTAAGTGCCGTTGATAGCCTTAAGGCCCTCCATACCGCCTTTAAGGAAGGTGAAGTCGGGAAGGCTGAATATACCGCAGTTAACAAATGCGGAATAGTCGATAATCATAAGTGATGCGTTACCTGTCCACTTACCGATAAGGTAGAAGATGGATGCAGCTGCATAGCCTGCGATAATACCGATTATAAAGGGGATAAGCTTGGAAATTCTCTTGCCGTAGGTAGAAACTGCCATAGTAACGAAGAGAGTTATAAGCGCGCAGATAAGAGCAACGTAGGTTGAGCCGCCGGGAACGTTGGAGGTTGTTACCTGACCGATAGCGCTGCTTGCCAATGAAAGACCGATAATAGCAACTGTGGGTCCGATGATAACGGGAGGCATAAGCTTGTTGATCCACTTCGTACCGCAGAACTTAACAACGATAGCGATAATAACGTAAACCAATCCCGCCATTGCTGCACCGATGATAAGGCCGATGTAGCCTGCAGCCATGGAAACTGCGCCACCGAATGCGGTGATCATAGGTCCGATGAAAGCAAAGGATGAGCCGAGGAATACGGGGCTCTTGCCTCTGGTGAAGAGAAGATATACGATAGTTCCAACGCCTGCGCCGAAAAGCGCTGCAGAGGAGCTCATTGTTGTTCCGCAAATGTCATTGATAGCTGCGGGAACGGCGATTGTAGCTGCCATGATAGCAAGAAGCTGCTGAAGAGCAAACAAAACTATCTGGGTGAACTTAGGTTTGTCTTTGATACCGTAGACTAATTTCATACTGTTCTCCTGTAATTTTTTTAAGGGAGTGCTTACCGCACTATTTGTTAGTTTATCACGGGCTTATTCAAAAGTCAATAACAACAAATCTCAAAATAATACAAAATACCGCCTGAATACTTAAAAAATCTTAAATTTTGCTATACAAAATAAGACTTTTCCTCTGTCGGAGCACGGCTTTTGAGTTGACACCGAAGCCTAAGTTCTGTACAATATACATAATAATTCGTACAGGAGATGCCCTTGGTGGAATTGCTTGATAATATAAACAACACCACGTTAAAGGAGCTCACAGACAGTGAGCTTAGTGCCCTTATGCTTCAAATAAGGGAAAGGCTTATCCAAAACGTTGCCAATACAGGCGGGCATCTTGCATCTAATCTCGGGGTTGTAGAGCTTACGGTTGCTCTTCACAGAGTCCTTGAGCTTGATGAGGATAAGCTTATATGGGATACGGGGCATCAGTCCTACGTGCATAAAATGCTTACCGAAAGAGGGGCTCTTCTTCCTACGTTAAGAAAAGAGGGGGGCCTTGCAGGCTTTCCCAAGAGAAGCGAAAGTAAATACGACCATTACGACACAGGCCATACAGGCTCCTCCATATCTGCCGCGCTGGGTATGGCACACGCAAGGGACATAAGTAACGAAGACTATAAGGTGGCCGTTGTAATTGGGGACGGCGCTTTATCCGAGGGCGTAGCCCTTGAAGGGCTCAACAACTGCGGAGAGCTTTCCTCACAGCTTTTGATAGTTTTTAACGATAACGGAATGTCCATATCCAAAAACGTAGGCGGCTTTGCCAAAAGGCTTACGAAAATGAGGACAAGCAGCAGATACAAGCTTACAAAAAGCCGATTTAAGAAGGCTTTTCTTTCCGTACCTCTCGTAGGTAAGCCCCTTATGAAATTTTTTGACAGGAGTAAGGATGCCCTGCGCTCACTCTTTCTCCCAAAAACAATGTTTGAGGAGTTTGGCGTAACCTACCTTGGCCCTGTGGACGGGCATAACGTAGAGGATATGTCCCAGATATTCCGCAAGGCCTTGGAGCTTAACACACCCGTATTGGTCCACGTACGTACGGTTAAGGGGCGCGGATACGAAAGCGCAGAGTACAACCCTGAAAAATACCATTCCGTAAGGGCATACTCAAGCAGTAAAAGCACTACCTGCATAAGCTTTACACAGGCCTTTGGGGATGCGATATGCCATATTGCCAATAGCAACAAGGGTGTTGCAGGTATAACCGCCGCAATGTGCACAGGCACAGGCCTTGACAAATTTTCGAAGCTATATAACGAAAGATTTTTCGACGTAGGCATTTCAGAGCAGCACGCCGTAACCTTTGCCGCAGGCCTTGCCTTAACGGGTATGCGCCCTGTTGTGGCAATTTACTCCTCATTTTTACAGCGCTCCGTAGACCAGATAATAAGCGACGTTTGCCTTCAGAGGCTTCCCGTTGTGCTTTGCTTGGACCACGCAGGCTTCGTAGGGGAGGACGGAGAAACTCACCACGGCTTATTCGATATTTCATATCTTACAATGGCGCCTTATATGAGGGTGTATGCCCCTGCATTTCCCCATGAGCTTTTGCCCATGCTTGAGGAATGTATAAAATCAGATTCACCCTGCGCCATACGTTACCCCAAGGATATAACGCTTACAGAGGACGACTCTCTCCTGAATGATTCCCTTAAGCCCATAAGCAATACGGAGCCGTTTATAAGGGAGGCACGGCTTGGTAACGGAGAAAGAAAAATATGCGTGGTTGCCCTGGGCGTTATGCTGCAGGAGGCGTATAAGGCGGCAAAGCGCCTTTGCGGCCAAGGATTTACCGTAGACGTTATAGAGGTCGGGGTAATATCCCCCTCTTCAACCAATATACTTTCATCCTTAAACACCCGTGGCTACGAGCTTTTGGTAACCGTGGAGGAGGGAATAATAAAGGGCGGCTTCGGCGAGGGGCTGCGCAGTATAATCACCGCCTGCCCTGTTATCACCGTAGGAGTTGAAAATCCCTTTATACCCCAGATGTCCGTTACAAGGCAAAGGGAGCTTGCAGGTATAGATGCAGAGGGCATATACGGCAAAATAAAGGGAAGGCTTGGTTTTTAACACACAAGGCAGAGGCTTTTATACAGCCCCTGCCTTTTTTTATCTGTAAAAGTAACCAAATCCGCTGTATGCTTTTTATTGTAATATAATAAATAATATGATATTATTATGAAAAAAATAAAGAAGGTCTCGAAATGTTTTTCGGTGAAAAGATATACGATTATAAGGATGAAATAATAAACGGGCTTTGCGAGCTTGTAAAATTCCCCTCTGTTATGAGCGAGCCTCAGGACGGCGCTCCCTTTGGTACGGAATGCAGTAACGTGCTTAAGTACACTCTTAAGGCCGCCAAAAAAATGGGGTTCAAAACAAAAAATATAGATAACTACGCAGGCTATGCAGAATACGGCACAGGTGAAAAAACTGTTGCAGTATTCGTTCATCTCGACGTTGTGCCTGCGGGGGATGAAAGCAAGTGGGATACAAACCCCTTTGTCCCCGTAATTAAGGACGGTAAAATATTCGGCAGAGGCACTGCGGACAACAAATGCTCCGCATATTCAGCCCTTTACGCAATGAAGATAATAAAGGATAGCGGCATAGAGCTCGGAGATAAAAAAATAAGGGTAATCTTCGGCACTAACGAGGAGCGGGGCATGGAGGATATGAAATATTACTTCACCAAAGAGCCTCTTCCGTATTGGGGCTTTGTTCCCGATATAGGCTACATAATCCCCAACGTAGAAAAGGGTCTGTGGCAGGGCACCGTTACAGGAAGAGACAGTAATGACAGTATTATTATCTCCATTCACGCAGGGGAGGCTATGAACAGTACCCCCGATAGCTGCGAGGTTGTAATAAAGGGTGATGGCGAGCGCTATAATGCTCTTTTACAGATTATAGAGGGCAACGAAAGGGCAGAGCTTTCATTAAATGATGAGGGCAATATAGTCCTTAAAACAAAGGGGCAGAAGGCAAACGCCATACATCCGGACCCCTCCTGCAACGCCTTTTATACCGCAATGAAAATTATTGAGGAAATAAAGGCAGACGGTATAGTAAAAATATTCAAGACAAACCTTGATTACGAAATAAACGGCACACGTCTGGGTATTGCCTGCAGTGAGGAATGCGGAGGCGAGCTTACAGTATGTATATGCAAGTGCCACATGGAAAACGGCGAATTCAAAATAGGCTACTGCATACGCTACGGCGCCCTTTGCAATTTCCAAGTTATGAAAAGCGCCTTCGAAATGGCGTGGAAGAGATTCAGCTGCAGTGTTGAGGAAATAAGAAACGTCGCCCCTATGTATCACCCCAAAAACAGTGAGCTTATAGATAGGCTCACCCGTGCAGGTGAGGCAATATACGGCAACAAGCCCGAAATCCATTTTACATTCGGCGGCACCTACGCAAGGCAGGCACAGGGCAGAGTAGTTGCCTTCGGCGGATGCTGCGGCGGTAATATCCACTCACCAAACGAATTCGTATATATAGACGCGCTTATGAAGGATGCGGCACTTATACTCCAATGCATGTGGGAGCTTTGTCAGCCTGAAAAAACAGTTTGACAGATTCTTACATCAAAATATATAATCATATAAAATAATCCACCAATGAAAGGATTTTACCTATGGGCAGATTTAAGGATAGAATCTTAAACAAGCAGATAGACCTTGTAAAGGGCGCCGCTTGTCTTAGAAAAATACCCATAACGGGCTGGAAAACCATGGAGCAGCGCTTCGAGTTTCCCGAGGTTTATACCACCACAGAGGATTGGCGTGATATAAGCGTAGGCGACACTTGGAAGTGCGCCATGAACGTTACGCGAAGATTCAAGGCAACCGCCACAATCCCCGCGCCTGAGCAGGGCGGCAGAATCGTAGGTGCCTTTATTATAGGCGGTGAAAGCCTTATAAGGGTAAACGGCGAGGTTTACGGCGCTGTAACAGGCTACAGAGACGGCACAATGCTTTCCAAATGGGTTCGCTGCAGAGTTGAGTTTGATAAGTTCAAGCCGGGGGACACTATTGAAATCGAGTTCGAATCATGCCTTAACTTCCTTGATTCACGCTACGTCAGCGCAAACGACAACGGCGAATTCGATTACGAAACCTACACCTTTGCAATGGCTGAATTCCAGGAAATAGATGATGAGATTGAATCCTACGCCTTTGATATAACAAACCTGTTTGAGGTTTCAAGATTCATTGTAAACCCCATGGCGCAGCATATACGCGAATGCCCCACACAGGGAAACCATATGATGGGTGACGTGGTACGTATGTCCAGCGAGGAATACTACCATTCAGACAGGCTTATAAAGGCAGTTGAGGAATCTCTTTCAAAGCTTGAGCTTCACTTCGGTACAGACGCACTTAAGGCATCCATACCCCAGGCAAAGGCTGTTATAGATAACGTTCTTTCAGGTATTCCCCACAAAACAAATACGGTTATAAAGCTTGTAGGTAACTCACATATAGATACGGCGTGGCTTTGGCCCCTTAAGGAATCCGTACGTAAATGCGCCAAAACTCTTTCCGCAGTTCTTGCGCTTATGGATAAATACCCCGACTTTATATTTGCCGCAAGCCAGCCCCAGCTTTGGAGATTTACCGAGCAGTATTACCCCGACCTTTTCGAAAAGGCTAAAAAGAGAATTGCAGAGGGCAGAATTGAGCTTGTAGGCAACGCATGGGTGGAAATGGATACAAATATCCCCTCAGGCGAATCACTTGTAAGGCAGCTGCTTTACGGCAGAGCATATTACAGAAGCCGCTTCGGCAAGGATTCAAAGGTCTTCTGGATGCCCGACGTTTTCGGATATTCCTGGGCAATGCCTCAGATAATTAAGCGCAGCGGAGTTGACTATTTCTTCACTGCAAAGCTCAACAATAACGATACAAACCGTTTCCCCCACTCACTCTTCCTGTGGCAGGGTATAGACGGCACCAAAATACCTGCATACCTTCAGCGCGTAGGCTACAACGGTGAAATCGAGGCAGAGCTTATCGACCTTCTCTACCGCTTCTACGACCAAAGAGCCCTTACAGATTCCGCTCTTCTTACCTACGGACACGGCGACGGCGGCGGCGGTCCCACCTACCAGATGTTCGAAAACTTCGAGCGCCTTAAGAAAAACCCTGCAATGCCCCATATAGAGCATTCAACTGCACAGGCATTTTTTGAGGGTATAGAGGAATTCACAGATGAGCTTCCCGTATGGAACGACGAAATGTATTACGAATTCCACAGAGGCACATACACCTCACAGGCAAACACAAAGAAGAACAACCGCTTAAGTGAATTAAGGCTCCGCGAGGCTGAAATTGCAAGCGCTATGGCTACTGTTTACACAGGCGCAGAGTATCCCGCAGAAAAGCTTGCACGTATCTGGGAGGAGGTTCTTACCAACCAGTTCCACGATATTATGCCGGGCTCCTCCGTTCACGATGTTTACGTTGACGCAGACAAGTCGTACGTAAAAATACTTGCAGAAGCGAAGAAAATATACGAAAAGGCCATATCAAGGCTCAACGCCCTTATTCCCACAAAGGAGGGCGAGGTTATCGTATGGAACTTCCTTTCAAAGGCAAGAAGCGGTATAGTGTCCGTTGGTGATAAGGAATTCTATGCAGAAAGCGTTCCCCCCATGGGCTACAAGGTATTCAACCCCGAGGCAAGTATGCCCCAGGGTAGTGTTTCTGCCGATATCCACTGCCTTGAAAATGCAAATCTCCGCGTAAGCCTTAACGATAATGGTCTTATCACCTCAGTTTACGATAAGAGGGCAAAGCGCGAGGTGCTTAAGGAAGGCACAACAGGCAACCTCCTTACAGTATTCGACGATTCCCCCCACGGCGAAAGCGCATGGAATATCGACCCTGAATATCAGAATAAATTCTGGGAGCTTACAGATGCAGACAGCGTAGAGGTTGTGGAATCCTCACCGCTCAAGGGTGTTATAAGAGTGGTAAGAAGCTTTAACAAGTCCAAAATCACTCAGGATATTACCCTTAACGCAGATGCAGACAGAATTGATTTTATAACCACCGTTGACTGGTACGAAACGGAGAAGATGCTTAAGGCGGCATTCAACGTTGATATCCACGCAACCAAGGCAACCTACGAAATACAGTTTGGCTCTATTGAGCGCCCCACACACAGAAATACAACCTACGACCGGGCACGTTTTGAGGTCAGCGGCCACAAATGGTGCGACCTTTCCGAAAACGAATACGGCGTAAGTATTCTTAACGACTGCAAGTACGGCTGGGATGTTAAGGATTCCAATATGAGAATCACACTTCTCCGTGCGCCTAACTTCCCCGACGTTGTGGCTGATAAGGGTGTTCATACGTTCACGTATTCACTCTATCCCCACGAAAACAACTGGCGTCAGGGCGGTACCGTTGAGGAGGCGTTCGACCTTAACGTTAAGCTTTTGCCCTATGAATGTAAAGAAAACACACCCAAGGCAGAGCTTTATACGGAAAGCTTCGTTACCGTTGATGCAGACGGCGTAATGATTGATACAATCAAGGGCGCAGAGGACGGCAACGGTATTATATTCCGTATGTATGAGGCAAAGGGCGGCAGATACAACAATGCAGAGCTTAAATTTGCATTCCCCGTTGCATCTGTAAACGAATGTAACCTTATGGAGGATAACGAGGATGATTATGCAGTTGAAAACAACGCAATCTCATTCAAGATTAAGCCCTATGAGATCAAAACATTCAGAGTTATACCGAAATAAAGCACACGGCGCTTTGTACAGGCATTAAACAAAACACTCCCACAGACCGTTTAAGGCTTGTGGGAGTGTTTTTATAAGCATCAGTACAAAAGCCTTCTCCGATGGGAGAAGGCTTATTTATTTATATTCCTGTTTTGTCAATAATAATAGGTGAAGCCTCACATGGTTCATTGGAGAAGGTGTATGCCTCCATAAGCCTTTTTATTGCCCCATTTATATCGGCGTCTGCATTACCCTCGTCATAGTAAAGGGTGGCAAGGGCTTCTCCCTTACTTACGTAATCACCTGTTTTTTTACTGAGAAGCACGCCTGCCGTAAGGTCTATTGAGCTTTCCTTTTTAAGCCTTCCTGCCCCTGTAAGCATGGCAGCCTCGCCGCATTTAAGGGCATCAAGACCCTTAACGTAGCCGCTTTGAGTGGCTGTAAGGGTGTAACAGGGCTTATCCTTACCCGTAAGCTTAAGGTCTACTGCCCTTTGCGCGTCCCCACCCTGGGCCTCAACCATTTCACAGAATTTTTTAAGCGCGCTTTTGTTTTCTATTGCACGTGCCGTAAGAAGACAAGCCTCGTCAAAGGGGATATTCATGGCTAAAGAAACCATAGCCCCTGAAAGTGAAACGCAAAGCTCGTAAAAGCGGGGAGTTTTTTCACCGAGA
>SVGI01000062.1 GCA_015056385.1 Clostridiales bacterium | reverse complement strand
AACGCACTTGTGCGTTGCCAGTAGTGATTAGGGCTATGCCCGAAAATGAAAAACCACCCGCTATGCGGGTGGATATTTATTGTATTTACATTTCGTGGGAAAAATGTTATATTATGTAAGTAAAATTTGTATAATTTCGGAGTATAAAATGTTCAGAGAACTTTCCCGTAAAAACAAAGAAATATCAAATGAAGAATGCATAGAGCTGCTCACCGTTGAGAAGAGGGGCGTACTTTCTGTTAACGGCGATAACGGCTACCCTTACGGTATGCCAATGAACCACCTTTATAACCATGAGGACGGCTGCATTTATTTTCATTGTTCAAGGAAAGGCCACAGGCTGGATTCCGTAAAGACCTGCGATAAAGCTTCCTTCTGCGTTGTTGAGCAGGGGGTGCGTAGCCAAGATGATTGGGCGCTTACAGTCAGAAGCGTTATAGTATTCGGCAGGCTTGAGGTAATAGACGATATTGACGTTGTTTCGAGAATAGCGGATAAGCTTTCCCGTAAATTCACTTTGGATGAGGAATATATAAGGAATGAAATAAGTAAATTTGCTCCTGCCACCGTTCTTTTAAGGCTTGAGATTGAGAATATGTGCGAAAAAAAGGTAAAGGAATCGTAAGGTAGTGCTATGAAGAAAATAAAGAATAACAGAGCCGTAAGCTTTTTGATAGTCGCAACGGTTTACGTTATAGCAGGAATAATAGGTGTTGGTGTATATAACAGGCTTACTGCCGATTGGTGGATATCCCTCCTTGTTGCAGATGCCGCTGCAACTGTTGCGGTATTTATATTCAGTGTTTTGTTTTCCAATGCGTCTGTGTACGATCCGTATTGGAGTGTTCAGCCAATATTTATAGTTATACTTTTTGCGATAGGCAGAGAGCTTACCCTGCTTGGAATATTAAGTATTATAGTAGTTTCAATATGGGGAATACGCCTTACGGCAAACTGGGCATATACCTTTCATGGGCTTACTCATCAGGATTGGCGTTACACTATGCTTAAGGAAAAAACAGGCCTGTTTTACCCGATTATAAATTTCATCGGAATACATATGGTGCCCACTTTTGTCGTTTACGGCTGTATTCTTCCGGTTGCATATGTTTTACTTAACGGTATAGAGGCTGATTTGCTCAGTATTATGTTTTTACTCATTTCACTTTGCGCAGTGCTTTTACAGGGTACGGCAGATATAGAAATGCACAGATTCAGAATTAACAGGAATTCGGTTTTCAACAGAAACGGTCTTTGGCGGTATTCAAGGCATCCCAATTATCTTGGTGAAATACTTATGTGGTGGGGTGTTGGGCTGTCTGCTGCTTCGGCAAGTAATCAATGGTATCTCGTAATCGGCGCCCTGGCAAATACTCTGTTATTTTTATTTGTAAGCATACCCCTGGCAGACGGGCGCCAGAGTAAAAAGGAGGGCTTCGAGGAGTATAAAAATCAAACGAGAATGCTTTTACCAATAAAGAAATAAGTTAACTTAGCATGTAAGGACCTGAAAATATCAGGTCCTTATTTATTATGCGCGTATTATAGGTTTTCGCAAAAAATAAAACACCTGATTTTTACGACATTAGGTGTTTTTACTCTTTTTCAAATTTTATGATATCTTCAATTTTACAATCCAATGTATAACACAAAGCATCCAATGTTTTTGTGCTTATTGCTTCACCCTTTTTTATGCGATGAAGAGTATTAGCTGAAAAACCTTGTTTGAAAATCAAGTTATACTCAGTAATTCCTTTTCGGAATAATGTTTCGTAAAATGGCTTGTAGGAAATCATTTATTTCTCCTTTTTTTTAATTTTAGCATACTTAACATCTTGACTATGCTTAATATATTGAGTATAATATTGTTGATAATACAATTAGTTACATTTGGAGGTATAAATAATGGCTGTTTGTCAGAATTCTTTTTGTGGAAAAACATTTGATGAAGCATCAGAACAGAGTTATGTTGGATATGATCATCAGAAGAAATATGAGAAGGTTGTATTCTGTTCGCCGGAATGCTTGAAAAAATGGATTATACGTAAGCTGGTTGGAATGATAATTGTTGTAACAATAGGTTTAATTGGTGCGATTTGCGTACTTGATACATCTGACCTGTATAGTTCTTCATTTCTAGCTTTGTTACTTCTATTTGCGCCCTATATGCTTAGGCAATGTTTCCGTACATTAAAGGGGTTATTTAATAGTGGTACGCTTGGCGAGATTATTTCTCTTTTTGTATTATTGATTGGCACTGTTACTGTTGTTTATCCGTTATACAAGATAATAAAAGAAACTATTTATTATGTTCGTACGATTAAAGAACTAAAAAAGAATTCTTCTGTTGAATAATTATGACTTATTAAGTGGCTATAGGATTTTAAGATTATGGAGGATGATTATGAAGATAAGGGAAGGAGACCGTAGTTACGGCACAATTGTATTTACTATAGAAGGAAACAAGATTAGACGAGGAGAGCGTTCGTGGGGAGATGTGGTTTACACTATAGATGGTAACAAAATTCGTCAAGGAGATCGTTCATGGGGAGATATTGTTTATACTATAGATGGTAACAAAATTAGACGAGGAGATCGCTCATGGGGAGATATTGTTTACAATATTGACGGTAACAAAATTCGCCGGGGTGATCGTAGTTATGGCGATATTCTGTTCACAATTGATTATTGAGTAACACATATAAGTAAGGATTTGTAGTGTATACTATAGCCACTTTGTATTGAAGTAATTAAGTCGATAAACAAGAATGCTTTTACCTATAAATAAATAAGTTAACTTAGTATGTAAGGACCTGAATAATATCAGGTCCTTATTTGTTATCAAATAATACAAAACACAGGTGCGTTATTACGTTGAAAATATGATGTTCGTTGAAATAACATCTTTGTTATGGTAAAATAACCCTGTTGCGAAAAAAGAGGTTATTATGTTAGGAAATATAAAAAAGGATAAAGGCTTTTATAAGCGTCTGATAATGCTGATGCTGCCTATTATGATACAAAACGGCATAACGAATTTTATAAATATGCTGGATAATATTATGATAGGCGCAGTAGGTACGGCACAGATGACAGGCGTTGCCATTACCAATCAGCTTATATTCATATTCAATCTTTGCATATTCGGCGTTGTTTCAGGTGCAGGTATTTTCGGCGCACAGTTTTTCGGAAGCGGTGATAACGACGGCGTAAAGTACACCTTCAGATTCAAAATTATATTTTCTGTTGTTATTTCAATGCTTGGAATAGCAGTGTTTTTGTTATTTGGGGATTCCTTGCTGGGTATGTATCTCAAGGGGGAAGAGGGTGTTACAGATGCCGTAGCTACTATGGGCTACGCAAAGGATTATCTTCGCATAATGCTTATAGGCCTTCTGCCTTATTCCATAGTTCAATGCTATTCATCCACTCTGCGTGAGGGTGCAAGCCCTTCGTTGCCTATGATAGCAGGCGTCGTTGCTGTTTTTGTAAACCTTATTCTTAACTATCTGCTTATTTTCGGAAAATTCGGCTTTCCTCAGCTTGGGGTTAACGGTGCGGCTGTTGCAACGGTTATATCAAGATACGTTGAACTTGCAATAGTTATTATATTCACTCACGCAAACAGGATAAAGTATTACTATATGTGCGGTGTGTACAAAAGCTTCTACGTGCCGGGCAGGCTTGTTTTAGACCTTATAATCAAGGGCTTACCGCTTATGCTCAATGAAACTCTTTGGGCAACGGGAACGGCTATGGTAAATCAAAGCTATTCATATTTAAGCCTTGATGCTATGGCGGCAACCAATATATCCCAAACCTTCTGGAATGTTTTTTCAATAGCGTATATGGCTGTTGGCGCGGCAATCGGTATTATTCTCGGTCAGCTTTTAGGTGCCGATAAGCTGGAGGAGGCAAGGGAATCAAGTAAGAAAATGATAACCTTCTCTTTTGTTCTTGCCGCCTGTGTTTCTGTTATATATATGGTTTGCGCGGAATTTATTCCCTATGCATACAATACAGAGCCTCAGATAAGGCATCTTGCAACAAGGCTTATGCAGCTTACAGCTATCGTAATGCCCTTTGACGCCCTTACACACTCATCCTATTTTACGCTGAGGTCAGGGGGGAAGATGTTTATTACAATACTTTTCGACAGCGGCTTTGTATGGGGCTTAAACGTTCTTATTTCATTTGTTTTGAGCCGCTTTACATCCATTTCATTTATAGGACTTTTCGCCATTATGCAGGGAATATCCGTTGTTAAATCTGTTATTGGAATGCTCCTTGTAAAGAGTGGCTTTTGGATAAAAAACATAGTAGTTGATCACAGTGAGCAGTAAGGAATATTTTATGAAAAGGAAATTTTATACGGAGCTTGCATATCTTATAGGAATAGTTATGCTTGCCTTCGGTACGATTTTAATTACAAAGGCGGATATAGGTGTTTCAATGATAGTTGCGCCTGCCTACGTGCTTCATCTTAAGCTTTCTGAGATATGGCCTTTTTTTACTTTCGGTGTTGCCGAATACTGCGTTCAGGCGGTATTGCTTGTATTACTGTTCATTGTAGTACGAAAATTCAAAATCTCATACTTTTTTTCGTTTGTAACTGCAATATTTTACGGTGCCGTGCTGGATGGCTTTGATATGCTTCTTGCTTTTATTGTGCCGCAGACTTTGGTTTTCCGTATTGTATTGTATGCTGTGGGCTTTCTTATTGCAACCTTTTCTGTTTCGTTACTGTTTCATACGTATATTGCTCCGGAGGTGTATGAGCTTTTCGTAAAGGAAACAAGTACAAAATACAATTTTAGCTTAAGTAAATTCAAAACAGTGTTCGATTGTTCCTGTGCCGCAATCGGCGTCATAATATCATTTATCTGCTTTGGATTTGGCAAATTTGAGGGCCTCGGTATAGGTACCCTTGTAAGTGCGCTTATAAACGGCTTCCTTATAGGCGGTTTCTGTAAAATACTCGAAAGGCATTTTTCATTTGAGGATGGGCTTAAATTGAGAAAATATTTTGATAAGTAATACAGTATAATAAAACGTGTATATATGCGGTGTAATCGTCAAACGGTTACACCCTTTTTGTATACCGAAAACCACGCGATAGTCGCGTGGTTCAAAAAAGGTTAACCGATGAAAAGAATCCTCCGACTGTGGTAAGATAGGAGAGACCTGCCAGTC
>SVGI01000061.1 GCA_015056385.1 Clostridiales bacterium | reverse complement strand
CCATTCACTATTTTAATTACATTAGACCTGTTCGAAAACTAAAAAAAAAGCCGCCAGTTCAATTCAGGTTTGATCTGACAGCTTAATTTTGTTCTTTTTTGTGTCTACTAACTATTGACTATTTCAATTTTTATTCAGTCCTTTTTTTATAAGCCTATATGCCTTTTATTTCTTTTCAAAGAATGACGGATCGATTTCCTTATCCCTGTAATAATATTTTCTGTCGTTTTCGTTTATCTCCCTTAATACACGGCAGGGGTTTCCCACTGCAACAACGTTTGAAGGGATATCCCTTGTTACAACACTTCCCGCACCTATAACACTATTATCACCTATTGTAACACCCGGAAGAATTATTGCCCCTGAGCCTATCCAGCAGTAATTGCCTATTCTTACGGGCAGATTATATTGAAGGGTGTTTTTTCTCAGCTCCGGTGAAATAGGATGTGTAGCGGTAGCTATTGTTACGTTCGGGGCAATCATTACTCCGTCGCCAACGTAAATATGAGTATCGTCCACCATAGTAAGGCCGAAATTGGCATATACGTTTTTACCGAAATGAACGTGCCTGCCTGCCCAGTTTGCATAAAATGGGACCTCAATATAGCAGCCCTCCCCTATTTCAGCAAACATTTTTTTGAGCATTTCGCGCCTTTTTTCTATTTCCCTGGGCCTTGAATGGTTGTAATCATACAGGATCTCCAAAGCGTCAAGCTGCTCCTGTACAAGCTCCTCCTGTCCTGAATTATACAGCACCCTGCTGTGCATTTTTTCGTATGTTTCTTCTCTTTTGTATGACATTTTTACCTCACAAAAAAAGCGCCGAATATAGCATCCGACGCATTTTAACATTATCAACGTTTTAGTCGAGATGGAAGAGCAAATCAAGATCCTTGCTCACAGGGCTGTTATCGGGGTTTGTGTCCATAATATCTGCCATAAAATCCCACCATTTGCGGTTGATTGCGGTATCGGCACCCTTTGCCCACTTCTCTTCATCCTCTATTTCAATATATCCAAAAAGGATATTTGTTTCCTCATCAAGAAATATGGAGTAATTCTTCCCGCCATGCTCGTGAATCATATCAATCATTTCAGGCCAAAGCTCGTTATGACGTTTTTCATACTCATCTCTCAAGCCATCGTACAGCTTCATCTTAAAACCCTTTATCATAATAAAACCTCCTGTGCTTTTGATGAGTATATCATTTTTTCGAGCATTTAGCAACGCATAATTTTATAATTTTGCCAATATCCTTTTTAACGTCCTTTTTTGCTTTTCATCAAGCATTGGCATAAGCTTTTGGGCAAAGCCCTTTACCTGAGAAGGGCTTACGCCTGCCTCTCCGCTTTTTATCATTCTTACAAGGGAATCTATACTTTCATCACCTCCTGAAGAAAGCACTGAATCTACAACCTTATTGATATCCTTCATGCTAAAACCTCCGTTCATACATTTATACTCCATATTATTCTTTATATATTAAAAAAGTTACCTATAAAACCTATTGACATTATAAATTCTAAAATGTATAATTGTATACAATTATACAAGTATTCTATTATACGAACAATTCAGAAAGGAATATACCCTTAAATACGGGTACTATAAGCTGTTATGATATCAATAAACAAAAAAAGCAACCTGTTAGAGCTGGACCCTTATAAATACGACCTTCAGGACGTTGATGAGCCAAATCTTTTCAGGGATATTTTTCCCTATACGGAGGTTCCCAAGGTTCCCTTTAACCACAGACGTGTTCCTATGAATATGCCTGACGATATATGGATAACAGATACATCCTTCAGGGACGGTCAGCAGTCTCAGGCGCCCTACTCTGTAAAAAACATTGTGGATCTTTACGGTATGCTCCACGAGCTTGGCGGTGAAAACGGTATTATCCGCCAGACAGAATTTTTTGCGTACAGCAAGAAGGACAGAGAGGCTATCGATAAATGTATGGCAAAGGGCTACAAATTCCCGGAAATCACAACCTGGATAAGAGCCTCAAAGGAGGATTTTAAGCTTGTAAAGGATATAGGCATTAAGGAAACCGGTATTCTTGTAAGCTGCTCGGACTACCACATCTTCAAGAAGCTTAATATGACAAGAAGGCAGGCTCTCGACCATTATCTTTCCGTTGTAAAGGATGCTATTGATGCAGGTCTTCACCCCCGCTGCCACTTTGAGGATATTACACGTGCAGACTACTACGGCTTTGTTGTTCCCTTTGTACACGCCCTTGAGGAGCTTTCAAAGGAATCCGGGGTTCCTGTAAAAATCCGCGCATGTGATACAATGGGCTACGGTATTCCCTACACAGGCGTTGCGCTTCCCCGAAGTGTTTCCGGTATTATCTACGGACTTCAGAACTACTGCGACGTGCCCAGCTCACTTATTGAATGGCACGGACATAACGATTTCTATAAGGCAGTAGTAAACGCAACAACTGCATGGCTTTACGGCGCAAGTGCTGTAAACTGCTCTATGCTGGGCATTGGCGAAAGAACAGGTAACATTCCTTTAGAGGCTATGGTATTCGAATACGCATCCCTTAAGGGCACAACCAACGGAATGAATACCCAGGTTATATCCGAAATCGCACGTTATTTTGAAACAGAAATGGGATACAGCATCCCCCAGATGACTCCCTTTGTAGGAAAGCACTTCAATATGACACGCGCAGGCATCCACGCAGACGGTCTTTTGAAGGATGAGGAGATATACAACATATTCGATACGGAAAAGCTTTTGAACCGCCCCGTAACGGTTACTCTTTCCAAAACATCGGGCCTTGCAGGAATAGCCTACTGGATAAACAGCTATTATCTCTTTAAGGGTGATGAAAAGGTAACAAAGCAGGACCCCATCGTTAAGAAAATAAAGGAATATATTGATAACGAATTCGCAACGGAAAGACAGACCATTATAAGCGATAACGAAATAATATCAATTCTTTTGCAGGAGGATCCTGTGAAATACGCTGTGGAGAAAAAATAATATGTATATGGACACCGACCTTTCAGATGCAGTATCCTTGAGATCACAGGTTTTTCATAAAATAGAAAAGATGATACTTGACGGTGAGTTTTCACAGGGGGATAACCTTACGGAAAGTAAGCTTTGCTCTATTTTAGGTGTAAGCCGTACTCCCGTGCGCGAGGCGCTAAACAAGCTTGAGCTTGAGGGTCTTGTGAAAAATATCCCCAACCGTGGCGCCGTTGTAATAGGTATCTCTCAAAAGGATATAAACGACATATACGAGATAAGAATATACATTGAGGGAAAGGCATCCCGCTTCTGTGCTGAAAATATATCGCAGGAGAATCTGGAGAAGCTTAACGAAATAGTTTCTCTTCAGGAGTTTTACGTACAAAGAGGGGATGATAACAAGGTCTGGCAGCTGGACAGCTCCTTTCACACCCTTATATACGAATCCTGCAATAACAGGCCCCTTCAGTATATGCTTTCATCCTTTCATAACTATATACAAAAAGCCCGTGCAGTGTCCTTTAAGATACCCGGACGTGCAGAGGCGTCTGTACGCGAGCACAGAAATATATACGACGCCATAGCGAAAAAAGACGGTGATCTTGCAGAAAAATATACTGCTATACACATTTCCAACGCAAGGGACAATATGCATCAAAACGTAAAGGAATAAAATATGATAATAAAAAATGCCCGAATACTTACAATGACAGAGGAAAATCCCTTTCTTGATGGATATGATATTAAAATCGAAAACGGTGTTATTTGCGAAATAGCAAAGGATATCCCTGTTCAGTGCTGCGAGGTGATTGACGCACATTCAAAGCTTGTGCTTCCCGGATTTGTAAACACTCACACCCACGCATCTATGGTGTTTGCAAGAAACTACGCAAATGACCTTAACCTTCAGGATTGGCTTTTTAACTATATTTTCCCCGCTGAGGATAAGCTTACCCTTGAGGATTGCTATTGGTTTTCCCTTGCGGCACAGCTTGAGATGATATCAGGCGGCACAACAACCTGCTCCGATAACTATTTCTTTATGGATGCAACGGTTAACGCCGCAGAGGTATCAGGCATAAGAGCACAGCTTGCAAGAAGCGTTTCCGGTATTTCAGACCCGGACTGCAAAAAGCTTAAGGAGGCCGTAGAATTTTGCAAGAGAAACAACGGCGTATTTAACTCAAGAATAACAACAACCATATCTCCCCACAGCATATATACAAGTGATGAGGCTTATTTAAGAAAGGTGCTCACTGAGGCGCAAAAGCTTTCATTAGGTATAAATATGCATTTAAGCGAAACCGCAACCGAGGTTAACGATTGCTACGCGCAAAGGGGCGTTTCACCCATAAAATACGTTAAGGACCTTGGTTATTTTGACGTCGAAGGCCCCCTTGTAGGCGCACACTGCGTTCATTTAAGCGATGAGGATATAAGTATCCTTGCAGATCATAACGTTTCAGTTGCATCAAACCTTACAAGTAACTTAAAGCTTGCAAGCGGAATTTTACCTATGGACAGGCTTCTTAAGGCGGGTGTAAACGTTTCATTGGGTACAGACGGCGCATCAAGCCACAACAGATTAAGCCTTATGAACGAATTAAGGCTTGCGTCCATACTTTTTAAGGGCTTATATCAGGATCCTGCAGTTTTACCTGCAAAGGATGCTCTCCGCCTTGCAACGGTAAACGGCGCAAGGGCTCTTGGACTTAATAACCTGGGTACAATTACAGTAGGCGCAAAGGCTGATATAATACTTATATCAACACAAAGCCTTAATATGACCCCTGTAAATGACCCCTATGCATCCATTGCATACAGCTCATGTGAGAGCGACGTAGATACTGTTATTATAGACGGTACTGTTGTTATGAAAAACCGTGAATTTACAGGCGTTGACGTTGAAAATGTAAAATACGAGGTAAAAAAGCGTACAGAGCGCATATTGGGAGGCTGCTGATATGATAATGGAAATGTCTGTGGGAGATATTCTGGAATTAAAAAAGCCTCACCCCTGCGGCTCATATACCTGGGAGGTCGTAAGGCTCGGTATAGACTGTAAAATAAAATGCACCTCCTGTCAGCGTATAATAATGCTTTCAAGAGAAGAGCTTGAAAAGCGAACAAAAAAGAATTTAAGTAAATCAAAATCCGAATAATAAATATCCACCCGCATAGCGGGTGGTTTTTCATTTTCGGGCATAGCCCTAATCACTACTGGCAACGCACAAGTGCGTTTATTATTGGCCTGCCAGCCATGCAACTATTACTTACTACCCATAAA
>SVGI01000060.1 GCA_015056385.1 Clostridiales bacterium | reverse complement strand
TCAAAAAACGTCGGCGGCAATACTGTTTATAGATGAAATGGTAGATGCTATGATCATAGATGACTTTGTTATCCGCCCCATTGTTGAATATAAATCTTTTTTTAAGCAAAATGCCGATAATCTGGTGGATACCTTGTGTGAGAATATAATATCTTCAAAGGGCTTAATACGCTTTGAAGACAGAAACAAGTGTACCTCACTTATGTTAAACGGAAATGCCATACTTATAGTAAACGGTGCAGGTGAGTACGTTTCAATTGCAGTACAGGGCTATCAGAAAAGAACGGTAAGCGAGCCGCCCATACAGTCTGTCGTGCGCGGCCCCAGAGAGGGCTTTATTGAGGACTATAAAACAAATATGTCCCTTATAAGAAAACGCTTAAAAACTACGGACCTTATTTTTGATATTATGGAGGTAGGTAAATATTCCTCCACAAAGGTATGCGTAACGTATATAAATTCTATTGCTGCCCCGAAAATCGTAGAGGAGGTAAAGCGGAGAATTGCATCAATAGACATAGACGGTATTATTGATTCAGCATACGTTACTGAGTTTTTGGGTGATAAGAAAAATACTATATTCCAGCTTGTAGGCGTAAGTGAAAAGCCGGATGTAATAGCAGGAAAAATTCTTGAGGGCAGGGTTGCTGTTATTGTAGACGGAAGCCCCGATGTTCTTACGGTTCCGTTTTTGTTTATAGAAAACCTGCAAAACGCATCGGACTATTACAGCCATTCTTTCAGAGCGAATTATTTAAGGATATTAAGAGTGCTTGGCCTTGTGCTTGCTACACTTTTACCGGGTATATACGTTGCATTACAGACCTTTCATTACGAAATGCTGCCCGCTTCATTTTTGCTTACAATAATGAATGCCCGGGAGTCTATTCCGCTAAACCCCGTAGCAGAGGTCATATTCGTAATTGTACTGTTTGAAATATTACAGGAGGCATCTGTAAGAATGCCAAGGTATATAGGTGCGGCAATAAGTATTGTGGGAGGCCTGGTGTTAGGTGAAACAGCGGTAAGTGCAGGGCTTGTAAGCTCACCGGGGGTTATGATACCCGCGCTTTCAATTATAGCAATATATACCGTGCCAGACCAGGCGGGAATGCTTAACGTATTGCAAATAGTATTTGTTGTTCTTGCGGGATTTTGCGGATTTTTTGGCATAGCCTTAGGCGCGGTTATACTGCTGCTGTGCCTATTAGGTCTTACGTCCATGGGTGTAGCTTATCTTTCGCCGTACGCGCCTGATATAAGTGCGGACAGAAAAAGAGACGGTATTTTCGTAAGGAATATAACGGAAAGGTTTAAGCGCCCGTCCTCCATACCCAATCAGAATAAAACCCGTATGAGAAAAAGAGGCAAGGAGGGGGGAGATGAATAAAAAATTCACCCCAAGGGAAATTGTAATAATGAGCATCTGTATCTTGCCGCCTCTGATGGTATTTATGATGCCCAGCTTTCTTGCTGTAAGGCTTAACCACGACGGCTGGATACAGTATATAATCTATATGCTTCTTGATGTCTTACTGTGTATTGTAATTTGCTCATGCTTTAGAAAAAGCAGTACGGGCAGCCTTGAGGATATGTGTAAAACTGCATTTGGAAAAGTATTTTCAAAGGTTGTTTTAGGGCTTTTTTCTGCGCTGTTCGTATATAAAACCGCAGTTCAGGTGGTACAGATAGTCGATTACGTAAAGGCAGGCATATACGTTTATATACCGTGGATATATTTCAGCATTCCCATAGGTATTGCGGTATGCATAGCTATATGGAAGGGTCCTCTAATATTTATGAGGCTTTCCAATATTATATTCGGGCTTATAATATTTGTTTACATTATAACCGCGACATATTCCTTTGGTGATTTCAGGCTTTCAAATATAATGCCTGTTATGGATTGTGGGTCGGAGGCACTTTTAACCTCAACAATAAGCTTTTTTCCCTTAAGCGGAGATATAATATTCTTTATAATGCTTGGTGATAAGGTGGAAAACAGTCCAAAAACAAAGAGGTACTTTATTACAGGCCTTGTTATATCATATATCGCAGTATTTCTTATAGGCCTTGTTTATTACGGTGTTTTCGGAAATGCTTCCCATATGTCCACGTTTTCTGTAATAAAGCTTACCCAGTATATGACAGGTAAATTTGTGTTTGAACGAATAGATTCCTATACAACCTTTATGTGGCTTATGAGCGCCTTTGTGAAGCTGTGCCTGAGTATGTACTGTGTAACTGCGGCGTTAAATAGCGTTATAAATATAAAAAACAGGCGGATTACTACGGTATTTATTGTTTTTGCTCTTATGATAATACCTATGCTTATATGGGAGGATCACGGAGTGTTTTATTCATCTCTTACAGGTGTTTTTTCATATATTTGCGGAGCGTTACAGTACGGTTTACCAATAGTTTTACTCATATTTCTTTCTGTAAAGGGAAAGAGGATTATAGATGAAAAGCAAAATCTCGTTTAATAACAAAATACTCATATACGTACTTTTTTTTGTAATGGTGCTTTTGTTTGACAGGCTGTTCAATCCCGTAAGTATAGATAATATTACACTTGTAAGCGGCATTGGCATAGACGTAGGTGATAGCGGTGATATAAAATTAAGCGTGCAGGTGCTTGTTCCAAATGCTTCTCAAGGGTCGTCCGGTGCAAACGTTTCTACCAAGGTTATTACAACCCAAAGCGAAGCACTTCTGGATGCTATGTATGACATTGAAAAGGAAACAGGCAACACCCTCGTATGGTCTCACTGTACGGTGGTACTGATGTCCGATGAATTTATGTCGGAGGATATAATGCCTCATATAGAGCTTTTATACAGATCCTATAAATTCAGAGATTCTGCGTGGATGCTTGTAACGAAAAATGACCCTCAAAAAATGCTTGAAAGCGATATGGTGTATGAGGATATATCTGCATTTGGAATTCAGCACTTAATGACCTCTGCACAAAGAAGGGCAAACGCCGTTATACTAAACCTCAAAAGCTTTATTGAGGCGTATTATTCTGAGGCGGAATGCTGCCTTATGACAGAGCTGGGGGTAACGGAAGAATCGGAAAATATGTGCCTTGCATCGGCAGGGGTAATAAAAAAGGGCAGGCTTGTGGGCTTTTTAACGGAGTCGCAAATACGCGGATATTGCCTTGTAAATCACTCGGAAATATCTGAGGCGTTTATGATGATACATGATTATACTCCGGTAAATTCCCGTGATAAAATGGATGTGGGGATATCTGTTTACAGATTAAAGACAAAGGTGAAGCCTTATATTTCAGATAACGGTGTTACGATAAAAATACGTATAAGAGGGGAAACGGAAATAAAATCCTCTACGGGAAGCCTTGTAGGTATTAACGCGCCAAAGGATATTCTGGATGCGGAAAATGAAAATATGAAAAAGGCTATTGCCGATATGTTTATTGAAAAGATAAGGGAAGCATACGGCGGTATGAGGCTCTTCGACGGTGATTATATGGGTATATACAATTTGTTTTACGACAAATATCCAAATGAGCCTCTGGAGGAGATACTAAAGGATTTCGATGAAAACCACCTTTCCTTTGATATTGACGTGGACGTACGGTCTGCTAATTTTAACAGCAGTTACAAATAACGAATATACAAAAATTTACAGATAACACTTTATTATATTCCGTAAATATGATAAACTGTAAAATAACCAAACAGGTGAGAGGAATTATTATGAAAATAAGCGTAAAAAAAATAGTATGCTCTCTTCTTTTAGCGGCAATATGCTTTTCGATGTGTGCATGTGGTGGCTGGAGGGAATACCCCCAAAAGAATAGCGACGTAAATGTTTTGTATGTTTCTGATGCAGAGGGCTTTGTCCCTGATAATATTGCATCTGCCTCAAGTGTGGGTAACGTTTCTCTTCTCTCAGAATATACGGATGAAACAGATTCTATATGGGTGGATTCATCCTCAATAGCTATTGAGGATTACCGTCGCCTTTCGCGTATTATTTCCTCATTCTGTAAGGACGGTACGTCAAAAAGCGTCATAATCAAAACGGATAAAAGTAAATCAGAGCTTTACGACATAATGGGCATCGGTGCTTCATTTGATGAAAGTATATCAGGGGATTACGTATCCGTAGGTGTGCTTTTTACAATGATAGACGGTGAAATAGCCTCTGTTGGCCTCCTTTCAAGGCCCGAATATACAGATGCAGACGTTGCAAACCTTTTTGCGTATGCCTCAACCGTAGAATATGATAAGGCCTATCAGGGAAGAAATTTTGAAACTGAAACTGCTAAAACGGTTTTATTAAAAAACGTATTCAATACTGTTGATATGGGTGGCGTTTACCTTACAAATTTCTTTTCCTTACTGGATTACGATAATAACCCCACTATAAAAAAGGTCAACGGCGAGCTTTCTGTTGAGTTTGCCTACACTGCATATTCATACAATATGATTAAGGGTACAGGGCTTATGACAAGCGGAATGTCCGTAAATCTCAAAACAGAGAACGACGGGCTTATTGATTACCTCCCCGAATATATTTCCGTATATAAATCAATGAACAGATCACAGAACTTTATGTTCAAAAGATATTTCGACCTTATTACGTTTTTTGAGGGAAAGGCTATTATCGAGGATAACAGCAAGGGCTACGGTATGTCCAATGCACGGTGGACAATGTTTGAAAACGATAAGAATAAAGAAGCTGTGTACAGCAGAGACGTACGAGATTTTACCTGCGTTGCAGATTTCATAAACACCACCGGCAGATATACAATAGATTGTAACGTGGAGCTTACCGCATTAGGTGAGGCAGGGGAGGAAAAGCTTGCCTTCTCTGTATCTCTGGATGAATACTCTCTGGCTTGGGATAAGGTGGAATAGCGTGAAAAACACTTTTTCACGCGGGTTTTGTGGCTTTCGCCACGGTCGCCGTGGCGATTTGGCGACGCAAAATCAGCCCCAACTCCCCAAGAAAGGAAGGCTTTCCACAAACTAAAGCCATGGTTATTAATGTAAAATAAAAGTAAAAGGGCTGTAGCTAATGCTACAGCCCTTGTTTTATATCATTTGTTTATTTCGTACTCAAGCTCATCTATTTCTTTTTGCCATACAGTATAACAGGCATCACTGGGCATACACCACGCGCCTCTGGGAGATATAGCAACCGTACCTGTTCTTACGCCGTCGGGCAGGCAGGAACGCTTATATTGCTGTGTGAAGAAACGCCTTGTAAACGTTTTGAGCCAGTGGAGGATTGTACGGCTGTCGTAAATACCGTCAAATGCATAAACCGCCACCTTATAAAGCTTTTTGGGTGAATATCCGCCCCTGATCATATGATA
>SVGI01000010.1 GCA_015056385.1 Clostridiales bacterium | reverse complement strand
GAAAACGGCTGTACTTTAATGGGTACAGCCGTTTTTTTATTTTATTTCTTGTTGCATTTTAAGATATATGGTATAATAATTAAATAAAATAGGAGGAGTGTTTCATGAAGATATATGATATTACACATGCTTTATGCTCGGATACACCGGTGTGGCCGGGTGATCCTCCTGTCAGCGTAAAGGGTAGTGCCAGCATTGATAATGGGGATGTCTGTAACCTTACGTCATTGGTGCTTGGCTCTCACGCCGGTACACACATGGATGCCCCATACCATGTTTTTAAAGACGGAAAAAGGCTTTCGCAAATAGAATTAGAGCTTTTAATCGGGGATTGCCTTGTTATAGAAATACTGAATAAAAGGGAAATATCCCGTAATGACATTGAGGGGCTTATTCCTAAGGGAACAAGGCGTCTTTTAATAAAGACAAGTAATTCTCAAAGGGAATTTTACGGTGATTTCAAAACAGACTATGCCTCCGTGGATGCCGGGGCAGTGGAGTATATACTCTCCATGGGCGTAAGGCTTCTGGGGGTGGATTACCTTTCCTTGGGTGTATGGGGTAAAACCCTTGAGGTACATAATAGTTTTTTCACCAACGGGGGAGAGGTAATAGTGGAAAGCCTGAATTTAAGGGATGTTCCGGGTGGTGAATATGAGCTTGTATGTCTTCCTATGAAGCTTTCATGTGAGGACGGAGCTCCCGTAAGATGTATTTTAAGGGAAAAGAATTAAAGGAAACGGATATATTTATGGCTAAAATTTTTGCAGTAACAAACCAAAAGGGCGGTGTAGGTAAAACCACTACCGCGGTTAACTTAGCCGGAGGTCTTGCGCACTGCGGTAAGAGGGTTCTTTTGTGTGATATAGACCCACAGGGTAATGCAACTACGGGCCTTGGCGTATTTAAGTCTACGCTTAAGTATTCTACGTACGATATTATGCTTTCCAACGTAAGCACCGGGGACTGTATAATAAGCACCTCTGTTACCAATCTCGATTTACTTCCATCAAGCCTGGATCTTGCAGGAGCGGAAATAGAGCTTATTTCCACTATGTCAAGAGAAACCGTTTTGAAGAGGAGTCTCGATAAGGTAAGGGCAAATTACGATTATATAATAATAGACTGCCCTCCCTCACTTGGCCTTATAACGTTAAACGGACTTACTGCCTGTGATAAGGTAATAGTTCCTATCCAGTGCGAGTTTTATGCCCTTGAGGGCTTAAGTCAGCTTATGTACACTATAAATATGGTCCGAAAAAATCTCAATTCAACTATTGATATAGAGGGTGTTGTTCTTACAATGTACGATAAGCGCAATAATCTTTCGGGTCAGGTTGCTGCGGAGGTTAAAAAGCACTTCCCCACAAAGCTTTTCAACACCTTGATACCCAGAAATATTAGATTAAGCGAAGCGCCAAGCTTTGGTCTTACAATACAGCAGTACAGCCCGGAATCCACAGGCGCAATGGCGTATAACAGCCTGGCCGCAGAAATAATTTCAAAGGAGCGTTAAACTAAAATGGCTACACAAAAAAGAACAGGTCTCGGTAAGGGCTTGGATGTTTTCTTTGGTTCGGATATACAGATAGAAGAAAAGCAGAAGAAGGAAGGGTACGTTCTTTTGAATTGGGGTGATATAGACCCTGATAAAAAGCAGGCACGTAAGGTGTTTGATGCAAGAGCCCTTGAGGAGCTTTCCTTATCAATAAAGAGATACGGAATTATCGAGCCTATTATCGTTAAGAAAAACGGTGAAAGATACATTATAGTTTCAGGTGAAAGGCGCTGGAGGGCTGCAAATCTTGCAGGCGTTACAGAAATTCCCGCTATTATAAAAAATCTTACAGATGAGGAAACGGCTGAAATTTCTCTTATAGAAAATCTTCAGAGAGAGGATCTTAATCCTGTTGAAGAGGCAATGGGCATTAAACGCCTTATGGATGAATTCGGCTATACTCAGGAGGCTGCCGCTGCAAGCATAGGCAGAAGCAGGCCCGCCGTTGCCAATATTCTCCGCCTTTTGAATCTTCCCAAAAAGGTATTGGATATGGTTTCAGAGGGTGTGCTTTCCGCAGGCCATGCAAGAGCAATTCTTGCCCTTGAAAATGAGGATATGATGCTTCAGCTTGCCAAGGACGTAGTTGAAAAGGATCTTTCAGTGCGCCAGACAGAGCAGCTTGCTGCGAAATTAAAGGCAAAGCCCGAGGATAAAAAGGAAGATCCCAAAAAGAAGGAAATTCCTGTTTTTGTTACAGATATTACAGATAAGCTTACCGAAAGGCTTCAGACAAAGGTTATCGTTGATTACGGCGAGAAAAAGGGAACTATAAAAATAGAGTATTACGGTGATGACGAGCTGGATCGTATTTATTCTATGCTGGTGAGGAAATAAAATGTCTGAAAAAAGGCCAAATATACTTTTTTTAATGTACGACCAGCAAAGGTGGGATTGCCTTGGATATAACGATTCATATCCTGTAAGGACCCCGAATTTGGATAGATTATCTCAGGAGGGTGTTACGTTTGACAATGCGTATACACCCATTCCTGTGTGTGCCCCTGCCCGTCAGGTTCTGTTTTCAGGCAAAAGGCCCGAATGCATGGGCGCTTTATGGAATCATCACATCGTATTTCCCGTTCACCATATAAGCGCAGAGGCCCCCAGCTGGACAAGGGATCTCCGCGATAGCGGCTATGCTACGTCATACGTTGGCATATGGGATACAGATCCGGATAATTCTCCTCTTGATTACGGCTTCGATACGTATATATCACGCGGGGACATAAATAAGCCCTGTATTGAAAAATACGGTAATATAAATTATACAAACGGCTATTTCGGTGAAACAGACCCTGTTGAGCTTGATTATAGCTACACTCATCTTGCGGCAGAGAGAGTTATAGGTGAAATAGAAAGGCTTTCAAAGGGCGATAAGCCCTGGTACGTCCATATGGATAACCCCCAGCCTCACTTGCCCTGCCGACCCTGTCCGCCCTTTGATACTATGTATTCACCAAGTGAGGTGCCTCAGTGGGGCGGCTTTGCAGATGATTTTGAAAATAAGCCCTATATCCAGAAGCAGCAGGTATTAAGCTGGGGCCTTGAAAATATGACGTGGGAGGATTGGAGCAAAACAGTTGCATACTACTACGGCATAATTTCACAGTACGACGATGCTGTCGGCCGTATTTTGAACTATCTTGATGAAACGGGCCTTGCCGAGGATACGATAGTTGTATATACAAGCGACCATGGTGATATGTGCGGTTCACACAGAATGATAGATAAGCACTACATTATGTATGAGGATGTATGCCATATTCCCCTTATCGTAAGGTACGGCACCAAGCTTGAGCCTCACCGTGTAAAGGATTACGTAAGCCAGTGCCTTGATTTGCCTCCTACGCTTCTAGAGTTAACAGGTATGCCTGTTAAGGAGGAATACGGCTTCCACGGAAAATCTATGGTAAGCAATCTTCAGGGTGAAGAAAGCGGATGTGATTGGACTGTTTCTACGTATAACGGTCAGCAGTTTGGCTTGTTTTGTCAGCGTATGATAAAGCAGGGCAATATTAAATACGTATGGAACCTTACGGATACAGATGAGCTTTATGATCTTGAAAAGGATCCCTACGAGCTTTGTAACCGCATACACGACTCTGAATATGCCAATATACTTCCCAAGCTTCGAAAAATGCTTTTGGCAGAGCTTGTGAGATGTAAGGATCCTATCTGCTCCTGGGCAGGCAGGCAGCTTGAAACAGGGCGAAAATACTGATAAAAATGGGAATCTCAACGCTTATAAAGCCCGTATCCTGTGCCTGTAATATGGCGTGTGAATATTGCTTTTACAAAAGGGACAGCGCTCTTCGCAGTAAAGCCAACAAGGGGAAAATGTCCCTTGAAACTCTGCGTGTTATAATAAGGCGCCTGTTTGAGGAAACACGGGATAGGGTGGATATTGTATTTCAGGGCGGTGAGCCTATGCTTGCAGGTATTGATTTTTACAAATCTGCAATGCAGTATATTAAGGAATATAACACAAATAAAATTCCCTGTACTGTTTCTGTACAGACAAACGGTACTCTTATAAACAGTGAATGGTGCGAGTTTTTTGCTCAAAACGATATTTTAATCGGAATATCATTGGATGGGGATAATGCTGTTCATTCTGCCTTAAGGCACGATATTGAGGGTAACAGTACGTTTCCAAGGGTTATTAAGTCTATCGAGCTTCTGAAAAAATACTCTGTAAGCTTTAATATTCTTACAGTTGTAACCCGCCGGCTTGCAGGTCATATTGAATCTGTATATAATTTTTACAAAAAAAACGGATTTAGAAGAATACAGTTTATACCTGTTATAGACGACAGTAATTACAGTGAAAAATGGTCCTTAAGTGGGGAAGAGTATTATATCTATTTGAACAAGCTTTTTTCGTTATGGAGCAGGGATATTATGCTTGGTGAAGATATCTATATAAGAGATTTCAACGCCATAATAGATATGCTGCTTTACCGTACGCCTACCGTTTGCGAAATGATGGGCAGATGTACCATGCAAAACGTTATAGAGGCAAACGGAGATGTCTATCCCTGTGATTTTTATACAGGTGATAATTACTTTTGTGGAAATATCCACAAAAATTCGTTTAGAGAGATGTTTGACTCTCCCACAGCCAAAGGCTTTATGAATTACAGAATTGAAAACACGCGCGAAGCATGTAAGGCCTGTGAAATATATGCCATGTGTACGTCGGGCTGCAGACGCATGCAGGATAGCGAGGGTAAATTCAAATACTGTAATGAGCTTAAAAAATTCTACCGCAATAATGCAGAGAACATTGTAAAGGTGGCACGGGCAATAGCCGCCGTAAAATAAGGAAATAAAATGTTTGGATATTTATTGATATTTTTGCTTTGTGTGTTAGTCTTGGCAGGCCTTTTGACAAGGCATATTCTTACCGTAAGGCATTACAGACTGCGTTACAAAAAGCTCCCCCCCGAGTTTGACGGCTTCAAAATAGTGCAGTTAAGCGATTTGCATGAGCGTTATTATGGCGAAAATAACGAAAAAATAATAAGCAAAATTGCATTGCTGGAGCCTGATATTATAGTTATAACAGGTGATATGGCAGATGAGCACGGCACAGCAGGGGGAAGCTACGTATCCCTGTATGAGGGTATTTCAAAAATAGCTCCCGTATTCTGTGTAATGGGCAACCACGAGTACAGGGGAAAAAGATCTCAGGAGGAGCTTATTATCTGTAACGAAAACGGCATTATTTCTCTTGAGGATAAGGGCTATAATTTCGTAAAGGACGGAGCAAGCATATCTATTGTAGGGCTTTCCGATGAGGAAAAGTTTAATATCGTATTCGATACCCCTATGGAAAGGCTTTCGTACATTATGGACGAAAACGAAAGCGTACGCCAATTCAATTTGTTGCTTACTCACAGAAACGATTATGCCGATGAGTTTGCAAAGCAGGGTGTAGATCTTATGCTGTGCGGACATATGCACGGCGGTCAGATTCGCTTGCCTATAATAGGCGCCGTTTTTTCACCCAGCGGAGGAAGACTTTTTCCTGTGAGGACAAAGGGACTTTATAAGGTCGGAGATATGGATCTTATTGTTTCGGGCGGCCTTGGTGAAAGCACGATTCCCGTAAGATTTTTTAACTGTCCCGAAATTGTTGAAATAGAGCTTTATGCAGAGGATGCAGAGAGGTAAAGCAAAACATGTAAAAACCAACTTATGTGGTAATACTTATAAATAATTAACAGGCACAGTGGTTTTCGCTGGGCCTGTTCTTGTAATTTTTAACGGTAATGGCAGGGCGTTAGTTTCCTGCTATCTGTTTATTAATACATTGATTTTATAAAATAATTGTAAGATTTCAGATCTTCAATAGTCTTATATAGCGAGGAGGTGATAGGGAATGGAGTTTGAGCAGATTTACACTAAGTATTTTAGTGATGTTTATCTGTATATACGAAAATTATCTAACAGTGAACATATAGCCGAGGAAATCACCAGCGAAACGTTTTTTAAGGCAATGAAGTCTATCAGTAGCTTTCGTGGCGAATGTGATGTTCGGGTGTGGTTATGTCAGATTGCAAAAAACAGCTATTATTCATACATGAAAAAGACAAACAGAACAGAGCCTGTGGAGTCTTTAGAGATTGGAGAAGAAGGAGCATCCTTTGAAGAACGGCAGATTCACAATGATACGGTAATACAGATACAAAAAGTCCTCCACGATATCTCGGAGCCATACAAAGAGGTATTTATGTGGAGGGTATATGCAGATTTAAGCTTTAAGCAAATAGGACAAATATTTGGTAAGTCTGAAAATTGGGCTTGCGTTACCTATCACCGTGCACGAAACAAGATAAGAGAAAGGTTGGTTGTTGATGAATATGAAAAATAAGTGTAATATCGTTCATGATTTGCTACCATTGTATGTAGAGAATATGGTCAGCAAGGAAACTGCAAAGTTTGTTAAAGATCATATTGAAAGTTGTCCCAAGTGCTACGAGGAATATGAAGAGATGCTGGATGGAATGGAGGATGAAAACGTTATTGATGAAGCAGAATATAATCTCAAGGATGAAATTCTGAAATCTTTGTGGAGAGTACGTAAGATAATATTGAAAAAAACACTTTGTACAAGTGCTTTACTTGCAGCAGTTGCTATCGTATTTATGTTGATGTTACGTGTTTTCCCTGTATATCATATGATATATATTGGACCTATGACAATGGATAATTATTATACTGAAGAGGAAACCTCAAAAGCAATTCGTCTTGGTTCTGTATCCGACCGCAGAGAAGCCCAGGCAGTTCTTCGTTTGGCAGATAAGGCGTTTATGGATATAAAATCCACAAGGGCGGAAAACGAGGAAGAATACGGCTTGCTTTCCAGATATGCTACGCATACAGACGTTTATGGTGATGTTGCATTTAATGAGTATTCATTAGAGTTATGGTCTGCGCATCTTGATAAGGATGAGGGATGGATTTGGGTGTTCTATTCATCTAAGACGTTTAATCACGACGGTGATGTTGTCCGAAGCAGCTACAGAATTCCTTCCCTTTGGCAGGTTGAAAAAAGTGATACAGGGGAATGGGTTGTTGTTCACATCAAAGAACATCCTTAATAAAGAGGTGAAATGATGACTTTTCAGTATTTCTTTTTTGATACATATATAGGCTATTTCCTGCAGGTGTTACCTGTTGCGTTGTTGGTAAGTGTGATATACGGTGTTATACTGTTTAGAAAAGATAGAAAAACCCCTGTCAGAAGAAAGCTGTTCTCGTGTGTGTTTGTCTGCTATATTATAGGCCTTATTTGCTTGGTTGTGGGGCTTGATTTAATTGGTATTATTTGGTATAAAATACTTTACCATATGGATCCCGGCACTTCTGTAGGATGGTTTAACGGTGACTTTAACTTTGTTCCCGATTTTTTTAACAGAATCAGCGGTGAAAATATAGGTAACTTTTTGATGTTCCTGCCCTTTGGTATTCTGTATCCGCTATCACAAAAAGAGCCTGTATGGAAGAAATGCGTTATCAAAGGACTTGCTGCTATTGTGGTTATTGAACTTCTGCAGCCTGTTTTCGGCAGAGCCTTTGATATGAATGATATTATATTGAATTCATTAGGTGTTGTGTTATCCACCACAATATTTATGCTTATTAAAAAAGTAATTAAGAGAAAAAGCTAACTACATTGATTAAATAACATAAGTCGGGCTGCAGTATGCAGCCCGACTTTAATGTTTTGTGCAAGATCTCATTCAAATTTTCTCGGTGCTATACGCTCACGGATTTTACTTAATACGTATTTCTTGTCTGCGCTCCAAAGAGGGGCGATTAAAATGCTTTTGGCGCCGTCTCCCGTAAGCCTGTGTATTACAACGTCCGGGGGTATTATTTTTACACATTCCTCAAGTATACTAATATATTCCTCAAGCTCAAGTGTTTTGAATTTGCCCTTTTCAAAATCTCTGGCAAGGTCTGTACCCTTTAACACGTGTAAAAGCTGAAGCTTAATGCCGTTTGTACCCATATTACACGCATGCTTTACTGTGTTAAGCATATCGCTTAAATTCTCACCGGGCAAGCCGAGAATGACGTGTGTTATAACCTCTACTCCAATAGCCTTAAGATTACGTACTGCGGTGTCGTATACCTCGTTTTCATAGCCGCGTCTTATGTATTTAACGCTTTCATTTTTGGTTGTCTGAAGTCCAAGCTCACACCATACGGGCTTTACGGCGTTAAGGTCGGATAAAAGCTTAAGCACGTCGTCCCCAAGGCAGTCCGGGCGTGTGGCAATGGATATTGCAACTACCTCCTCAGGGGCTATTGCCTCATAAAACAGCTTTTTAAGCACGTTAATATCACCGTAGGTGTTTGTAAAATTAGAAAAATATGCTATATATTTTCCTGATTTGTTCTTAAAGGCAACCTTTTTCTTTGCATAAGCAATTTGTTCAGGTATGGAAAGATAGCTTTTTGAGGCGAATTCACCGCTACCACCTTGAGAGCAGAATATACATCCTCCTGTAGATATTTTTCCGTCTCTGTTGGGGCACGTGCAGGGTGTGCTCAGGGAAAGCTTATATACCTTACAGCCGTAGGCTTTTCGCAGGTGTTCATTAAGTGATGTGTAATAAACCATAAAAAATACGGAGAAGCGCATCATACACGCCTCTCCGTTCCTTGTTTGTATTATTTTGTCTTGAAAACGAGAGTCTTGATTTCGAAGGGTCTGAATGAAAGCTGGATTCTGGAATCCTGTATATCAAGCTCCTCTGAAATATCCTCAAGCATATTGGAGGTGTATGCTTTTTTTACTACGGGTGAAAGATCGATCTTTACGTCGTTCTCTCTGCCTCCCTCTGCCTCGTAAAGACGTACAACGAATGCATCCTCAATAAGCTCTGCAGGCTTAATAGCTTCAACGATAATGTTGTTTGCATTGAGAATTTCAACAAGGGGAGTGATCTCACTTGTAAGTGCACCCTTTGCAACAACGCAGGGAACGTTAAGCTCGTATGCAGGCTGAACAGTATTTGTGATGCTGAAGCCTGAGTCATGGGGGAGGAGTGAGAATGTCATCTCGTGAACGCCCTCGTCGCCCGAGTTATCGGGGTTTGTGCCGCCCTTATGCAACGAAAGCATCATATTGCTGTCGTTTACGGAGATGCCGTACTTACAGTCGTTAAGCAAAGAAACACCAAACTTAGCCTCGGAAATATCCGTCCACTTGTGGTTGGCAACCTCAAACTTTGCAATCTCCCAGGAGTTGTTCTGTGTTGTGGGTCTGTCGATATGTCCGAACTGTATCTCGTGCCTTGCCTGACGTGCAAATACGTCTACGTCAAAGCCAACCTTAAGGAATGAGTGCTTATCCTTCCAGTCAACAACAACGTTGAAGTCGATTCTGGGTGTGTGTGCATAGAATACAGCATCCTGTGTGATAGAGGAGTAGTTTCCAAGCTTATACTTGCTTCTTATTACAAACTGAACAGAGCCGTCTGATACAACCTCTCTATCTACAAGCTCGAGAACGGGCTTCATTTTTGCCAGGAGGTCGTAGTTGATATCCCAGTTGTCCCAATATGAGGGAACGTCCTCACCGAAGAAGTACGTACCTAATGCGGCGCCGCCCTCACGTCTTACCTCACGCCGTGAATCCTTGTCAAAAAGGGATGCGATGTAGCCGTTTTCGTCGAATACAACGCTTGCATAGGGTGTTTCAAGGTGGTTGCCGTCATACTTGAAGGGTGAGGGTGTTTTGTCTGCCTCTGCTGAAAGCTTATATGAGCTTGCGCCTAATGCAGGGATGTAATCACTCTTTACAACAAGCTTTTCTTCACCGCTTATAGTCTTGTAAACCTGAGAGTTGAGGCCCTCAACGCCCTTGTATTTATCACAGACGGGAAGAGTGAACGTATCATCGTATCTGTTGAACGAAAGGGTATTGAAAACTGTAATAGCGCCTTCGTCATCATTTGTCATAGATGATGCAAATTCGTTCGTTGCGGCCTTAACGTCATTGATAAGCTGTGTTGTTTCCTCGATAGACTTAACGTTTACAGGAGTTATTGACGTACCGGGCAAAATATCGTGGAACTGGTTTTTAAGAAGAGTCTTAACGTATTCATCGTATTTCTCGTGAACAGGAGCGCCTGAAAGTACGTTAAAGTATTCCATATCGTGGATGGCGAATTCTGCTTTTCTGTTGTTGCGCTTAACGTTGTGCATTTGTGTAAGCGTGCCGCGGTGAAGCTCAAGGTAAAGCTCGCCTGCATAAACGGGAGCGTTTACAGCCTTCTTTTCAATGTTCTGCATAAATTCGCTTACGGTTGTCATGTAAGCATGGGGAATACCGGGTGTGTGTGTTGAACGCCTTGCATCCTCAACCATACCCCAGGTAGGTCCGCCGCCGCCGTCGCCAAAGCCGAATGCCATAAGCTTTTCGCCTGCGATAGACTTGTCGAATACCTCGTCAGCAGCGCCTGTAATACCCTCAACGTCGGGGATAATGGGGCCTGTCATAAAGTGTGTAAATACACGGCTCTTGTCAAGTCCCTCCCAGATAAATGTGTCGTAGGGATGCTTGTTGAAATCGTTCCAGCCAAGCTTAAGTGTACAGAAGTATTTAACGTTACATCCAAGCATAATCTGAGGGATAGCAGCATTGTAGCCGAATGTATCGGGAAGCCAGAACGTATCTGATGTGTAGTTGAAATATTTTCTTGTAAAGAGCTGACCGTGAAGGAATTGCCTTACCATAAATTCACCAGAGGTGATGTTACAGTCGCACTCTACCCAGACACCGCCGTTAGGCTCGTATCTGCCCTCAGCAACACGCTGTTTCATTCTTTCAAATATGTCGGGGTAATATTCTCTCATCCAGTTGGAATGGAGGCTGGAGGACTGAATAAACCTGTATTCAGGGAATACGTCCATAAGTGAAAGCGCCTTTGCATATGTTCTTGCGCATTTACGTACGGTTTCACTCACGGGCCAAAGCCATGCAGTATCCATGTGAGAGTGGCCTATCATACCGACTCTGCCCATATTTTCCTCTGTATTTTCCTTTTCAAAGAGGGGCTTCAAAAGCTTGTTTGCTTCAACGAGGTTCTTGTACCATACGTCCTTTTCAACGTCAAAGGGAGCGGCGGTAATTATGTTGAACACCTCAAGAAGAGTATGCTCTGCCTTTGCACAGGCGTAGGTACCTGCGCGCTTCTGGGCAAGCTGAATAGTGTTTTTAAGGTTATAGCAGAAGTTAAGAACTTCCTCATCCATAGTAACCAGGTCAACACCGTTGTATGTGCGTGTGAAAACGCTGTCGTCCCATCTGGGAACGTTAGGATAGTCGTAGGGGCTGCAGCCTGAAATATAGTGGCCTGCATAGCAGTTAAGATCTATTTCGTAAACATCACCGGGTTGTGCGTTATCTGTTATAAATGCAGCCTCGTGAACAAGGCCTGTATAGGGGTCGTAAGTATTAAATAAATCTCTGGGTGAGCCGTTGATGAAAATAAGGACTTCTCTTGAATGAGTATTGTCTGTAAGAAAAATCTTTTTTCCTCTTGCTTCCTCGGGAACTGTAATCTTACCCTTAACCCACATGTCGGCCCATTCACCGCCCCATGTATCACCCTTTTTAAGAGGAGTATAGCCCTCTGTGGGAGGTGAGCTAAGGCGGTCCATTGTCTTGTAGCACTGTGCGTCCTCAAGCTCGGCGACCTTTGTGTAAATTCTTTTCTTGTACTGATCGTATACGCTTTTAAGCTTATCGATAGTCTGTGCATTGTATTTATTGTATGCCATGTGAACCCTCTTATTACTTTCTAAATTGAATCAGGTTGCGTGTATTTTATCATATAAAGTAAGATATTGCAATTTAATTAATACTTATATTAAAAATATATTGGCGTTTTTTCTTTTTGTGTTATATATAATTGGTGGGTATAAAAAAATCACCCGAATTATATTCGGGTGATTGTATTGTTTGTGTTATAACCGTCAAATTACAGGCTGTTAACGTCAACCCACTGCTTTCTTTCGATAGAAACGTCAACTGCTTCAAGAACCTGTGAGCATTTAACGCCATCGTAGAAGTTGGGGCAGGTAGGTGTATCGTTTGCAATAGCCTCGTAGAATTCGTAGAACTGATGTACGAATGTGTGGTCGTAGCCGATAACGTGTCCTGCGGGCCACCATGCACTGATGTAGGGATGCACGCCTTCTGTAACCTGGATAAGGCGGAAGCCCTGGAGACCTTCTTCATCCTCGGCGTTGAAGTAGTGAAGCTCGTTCATTCTTTCGAAGTAGAAGCGAACGCTGCCCTTGCTGCCGTTAACCTCAAAGTACATATCGTTCTTATGGCCGTAAGCAAAGCGTGTTGCCTCGAAAACGCCCAATGCACCGTTTTCAAATTCGCAAACGAAGCATGTTGCGTCATCTACGTCAACGGGCTCCTTGGGAGTATCAGCGGATGCGGATGAGCCTGAAAGACCGGTCATACGTCCTGCAACGGGGCGCTCCTTGATGAATGTTTTGCTCATACCTGTAACGGATTTGAAATCACCAACGAGATATCTTGCAGCGTCGATAACGTGTGCGCCGAGGTCGCCGTGTGAGCCTGAACCGGCAACGGACTTATCAAGACGCCATACCTTGGGGAAATCAGGGTCGATAATCCAGTCCTGAAGGAAGTATCCACGGAAATGGAATATCTTACCGAGCTTACCCTCGTCAATCATCTTCTTTGCAAGCTTTACAGCAGGAGCAAAGCGGTAGTTGAAGCCAACCTGGTTTTTAATGCCGTATTTTTCTGCAGCCTCGTAAATATCTCTTGCGTCTGCAAGGTTAAGTGCAAGGGGCTTTTCGCAGAAAACGTGCTTACCGGCTTCAGCAGCAGCAATAGCGGGCTGCTTGTGGAAATTACTGGGAGCTGTGATATGGATAGCGTCGATATCATCTCTTGCAATAAGCTTTTCCCAGGATGTTTCATAGCTGTCCCAACCGAATTTTTCCTGAGACTGCTTTACCCATTCTTCATCTCTGCCGCAGATTGCTTTTTTTACTATGTTAAGGCTTGTGTCGAAAAACATGGGGAGCTTTGTGAGACCCTGTGAATGAGCCTTACCCATGAATTTGTAGCCTATCATACCTACGTTAATATCTTTTTTCATATTTTCACCTCTTAATTTATTACGGTATTATGCCCACCACATTTCGCCGGCTTTTTCGAAGAACATAGCATCCTTAAGGAACTTAATTGCCTTTTCAAGACCCTCCTTGGGAGTCATGATGCTGTCCTCATGCTCGATAGAAACGATATCGTCATAGCCAACCATCTTAAGAGTGCTGAAAATATCTCTCCATGTAGACATATCGTGGCCGTAACCTACTGTACGGAATACCCAGCCTCTGTTGATTTCATCGCCGTAATGCTTTGTATCCAATACGCCGTAGTTGCTTGCGTTGATAGGATCAACACGTGTATCCTTTGCGTGGAAATACTGGATAGCGTCCCCAAGATAACGGATAGCGGCAACTGCATCGATGCCCTGCCAGAAGAGGTGAGAGGGGTCGAAGTTAGCGCCCATAACAGGACCAACTGCCTTGCGGAGCTTAAGCATTGTTTCGGGGTTATATACGCAGAAGCCGGGGTGCATTTCAAGAGCGATCTTGTCTACACCGTGATCCTTTGCGAATGCAGAGGTCTTCTCCCAGTAGGGAATAAGAACGTCATTCCACTGATACTCAAGAATGTGTGAGTAATCATCGGGCCAGGGGCATGTTACCCAGTTGGGTGTTTTGTCTTCAGCAGAGCCGCCGGGGCAGCCGGAGAATGTAACAACTCTGTCTACGCCAAGCTTTTCAGCAAGTAAAACTGTATCTACAAATTCCTGATGGAACTTATCAGCAATTGCTTTGTCGGGGTGAATGGGGTTTCCGTGAACAGAAAGGCATCCGAGCTCAAGACCGGAATCTGCAATAGTCTTTTTCAATTCGTCAAGCTTTTTGCTGTCTGCAAGAAGCTCTGCGGGGTTGCAGTGAGCATTGCCGGGATAGCCGCCTGTGCCAAGCTCAATAGCCTGTACGCCAGTGGAAACAAGATAATCCAGTGCATCCTTGAACTTCATATCGCTCAAGAGCACGGTAAATACGCCTAATTTCATAAAAAGTCCTCCTTTTAGCATATAGCTTATTCCTATTTTATAATATTTCTGTAACAAAATCAAGGAAAACTTTACTATATTTACATTTTTTAGGCAAAGTAAAGGGCTGACGTGTATTTTGCATACAGTCAACCCTGTTATAAGTGCTTGTTAAAGCCTTGGCCTTACCATAAAGGCTTTTTCATTATCTGCGCATTTGTACGGGGGAAGGATTTTGGTGTTGGGGACACCTTGTTAACCAACGCAAGAAGATGCTCTGTTTCATTGTTAAGAGAGGGCAGAGATATTATATCCGAGCGTACTGCTCCAAGCCTTTTTAAGCCCTCGTCACTGTTCGTGTATTCCTCGTGTATTCTTGGTCCCTTGTAGGCAAGAAGCCTGCCGCCAACCTTAATAAAGGGTACGGTATATTCGCAAAGCCTTACCATAGGCGCAACTGCGCGGGATATAACTCCGTCGAAGCTTTCTCTGTATTTACTTAAGGCGGCTTCCTCTGCACGTGCGCATACAGGGGTTACGTTTGTTAAGCCAAGCTCCTTTACAGCGGAGGCAATAAAGTGTATTTTCTTTTCCGTTGCATCCATAAGTGTAAACTGAACGTGGGGAAGAGCAATGGCAAGTGGCATACCGGGAAAGCCTGCGCCCGTACCAACGTCAAGCACTCTTTTATGCTCACCAACGTATTTAGCCCCGGCAAGTGAATCTGCAATATGCTTTGAAAGCATCGTATCCATATCGACGTCCCCTACAAGGTTAAAAAGCTTGTTGGTATCCAGAACAAGCTCGCCAAAGCGCAAAAGCTTATGAGCCTGTGCTTGAGTTATAGGTGTTATACCGCATTTTTCGGTAAAGCTTATAAGGAGTTGGGTGCTTGTCATTTTGTTTCTTCCTTGGTTCTTCGCTGGTGCTCTATGTATATTGTCAAAACAGATATATCGGCAGGTGAAACACCTGATATTCTGGATGCCTGACCTATGGATACAGGGCGTATTTTACTTAATTTCTGCCTTGCCTCTATGCGGAGGTTGCGTATATCGTCATAGCTTATATCCTCGGGTATTTTCGTGCCCTCAAGCTGGAGGTAATGCTGCGCCTGCTTTTTCTGGCGTACGATGTACCCCTCGTATTTAATATCTGTTTCAAGAGTTGAACGCTCTATGGGTAGAGTAAGCTTACAGGGTGTGTATGCATCACCGTACTCGCATTTACCTATTTCATCAAGCAACGCAAGGTCTATTTCATCTCTCTTCAAAAGGTCGCTCATAGGCTCTGCCTTGCGAGGCACCGGCATATTTTTTTCAATAAAAAAATGCTGTACTGTGCTTGTGGGGTGTATTACGGTGCTTTGAAGCTTGTTTTTTTCGCTGTTGATTCTCTCGTACTTTTTCATATAGGAATCAAAGCGGCGGTTACATACAAGCCCTACGCTACGCCCTTTTTCGGTAAGCCTTGCATCTGCATTATCCTGCCTTAAAAGAAGGCGGTATTCAGAGCGGGACGTCATCATTCTGTAAGGCTCGTTTGTTCCCTTTGTTACAAGGTCGTCAATAAGCACGCCTATATATCCCTCATCCCTTGCAATGGTAAAGGGCTCGTTTCCTTTTACGTAAAGCGTGGCGTTTATACCTGCAATAATACCCTGCGCCGCGGCCTCCTCGTATCCGGAGCTGCCGTTTATCTGCCCTGCAAAGAAAAGTCCTCCAACAGATTTGCTCTGAAGTGAAAGGGTTAACGTCTGCGGGTCGATGCAGTCATATTCTATTGCGTATGCGTAGCGCATTATATGGGCATTTTCAAGCCCCTTTACAGAGTGGTAGATTTCTCTCTGTACGTCTACGGGAAGGCTGGAGGACATTCCCTGAACGTATATCTCGTTTGTATATCTTCCCTCGGGCTCAAGAAAAAGCTGGTGTGCCGTACGCTCCGGGAAGCGCATTACCTTGTCCTCTATGGAGGGGCAATATCTCGGGCCCGTTCCCTTTATAATTCCGGAGTAAAGGGGAGAGCGGTGTATGTTATTACGTATTATCTCGTGAGTTTTTTCGTTTGTATACGTAAGATAGCAATCATCCTGATCCTGGAGAACAGTTGAATTCATAAATGAAAAGGGCGGAAGAGTGGTATCTCCGGGCTGCTTTTCCGTTTTTGAAAAGTCTATTGTACGCCTGTTTATTCTGGCAGGGGTACCCGTTTTGAAGCGCCTTAATTCAAAGCCGAGCTCCTCAAGGGAAAGGGAAAGTCCTGTTGAGGTCTGAAAGCCGTTGGGGCCGCTTTCACGTGAATATTCGCCCATAATAACGTTTGAACGAAGATATACACCGCTTGCAACAATAGCGGCGCGGCAGGGGAATATTTCACCGTCTGCAAGCTCAACTGCACAAACACGTGTATTTTTTTCGTGGATTCTTATAACGTCTCCCTGGATTATATCAAGGTTGTCGGTACATTCAAGGGTCATTTTCATTGAGTTCTGGTAGAGCTGCTTATCTGCCTGGGCTCTCAATGAATGTACTGCAGGCCCCTTTGAAACGTTGAGCATACGTACCTGAATAGATGCCTTATCTGCGTTGATTCCCATTTCTCCGCCCAACGCATCTATTTCACGTACAAGGTGCCCCTTGGAGGTGCCTCCTATTGAGGGGTTACAGGCCATAAACGCTATCGTATCCAGATTAAGGGCGAAAACGGCAGTGGAAAGCCCCATTCTTGCACAGGCAAGAGCGGCTTCACAGCCTGCATGGCCACCGCCTATAACGCAAACGTCGTATTCTTTAATTACTGTACCTACCATAAATAATCCTTATTTACCTAAACAGAACTGAGCAAAGATTCTGTCGATTATTTCGTTATCTATTTCCTCACCTGTAAGCTCTTTAATGGCAATATAAGCATCGTTAAGCCACGTTGCGGCAAGGTCCACGGGAAGAGATGAATCCAGAAGGTCCTCCTTTGCCCTTTCAAGCCCTTTAATGCAATCGTTGTAAAGAGCAATGTGCCTTGCGTTTGTAACGTACACACCCTCGCCTGCGGAGCTTGAGCCAAGGCATTTTTCATAAATTGCATCCTTAAGAGCGTTTATTCCCTGGCTTGTAGCGGCGGAAATTACAAGATGCTCGCATTGAGGCACATATAAAACGCCCTCATCGGATTTGTTTACTGCAACAATGCGGTTTATATTTTCGGTTTTGCTTAAAAGCTCCATATCGCTTTTGGAAAGCTCTCTTGTACCGTCCAGAATAATCAGGGCAAGGTCTGCATTTTCCAAAAGCTTTACTGTGCGCTCAATACCTATCTGTTCTATTGAATCCTCTGTATCTCTTATACCTGCAGTATCAAAAAGGCGTACCTTTATGCCGTTGACGTATATACATTCCTCAAGTATATCACGGGTAGTACCGGGGATATCTGTAACAATGGCTCTGTCGCTTTGCGTAAGGCAATTCAGAAGGGTGGATTTTCCTACGTTAGGCGCGCCGCAGATAGCAACTCTTACGCCGTCCTTTATCATTCTGCCTGTAGAGGCTGTTTTGCAAAGCTCCGTTATAATGCCGTAGGCATTGTCTATTGCGCCTATTATTTCCCTTCTGTCTGCGTATTCAGTATCCTCATCGGGGAAATCTATATCTGCATTTATGTTGGCAAGGGCGTAAACTATGCTATCCTTTACCTCGTCGTTTTTTCTGGATAACGTACCTGAAAGATGCTCCATGGAGTTTTTTACAGCGGCAGTTGAATCTGAGGAAATAATGTCCATAACGGATTCAGCCTTTACAAGGTCTATTCTTCCGTTAAGAAATGCGCGCTTTGTGAATTCTCCGGGCTCTGCAGGGCGTACTCCCATGGAATAAAGCATATCCAATATGCGGCTTGCGTTGAATAATGAGCCGTGGCACTGTATTTCGCATACGTCCTCGCCTGTGTAGGATCTGGGCGCCTTAAAGCATACGGCATAGCCCTCATCAAGAATTTCTCCGTTAGGAGCCTTGATATATCCGTACTGCATATATCCGTGCTCAAAATTTATGTCGCTCTTATTCGGTGATGAAAAACACTGCTTTATTACATTGTGCGCATCATCACCGCTTATGCGGATAACGTGTATGCCTGCCGTTCCCTGAGGTGTAGCCAGTGCGGCTATTGTCCTTTGTTCCATAAATACGTCCTTATGAGGTTATACAAATGATTATATATTACTTGGTGGAGAAAATAAAGTATTCTCTTAAAAAATAAGATCGGCTTATTCGCCGACCTTACTTGCCGCCTTCAGGCGAAGTGAATTGTTAAGTATTTTCTTTCTGATTCGTATGTTAAGGGGAGTTATCTCAAGAAGCTCGTCCTCTTTTATAAACTCGATGGATTTTTCAAGAGACATCTTCTTGGGAGGCACAAGGCGTAATGCCTCGTCTGTACCTGATGCGCGCATGTTGGTTGCATGCTTCTTTTTACATACGTTAACTGCTATATCTATGTTCTTGGGTGATTCGCCTACTACCATGCCCTCGTAAACGGGAATGCCCGCCTCGATGAAAAGCTCACCGCGCTCCTGGGCGTTGAACAAGCCGTAGGTTACGGATTCACCGCTTTCAAATGCGATAAGAGAGCCTGTTGCACGTGTGGGAAGCTCGCCCTTGTAAGGCTCGTACTCAAAGAATACCGTGCTGAGGATGCCCTCGCCTCGTGTATCTGTCATAAATTCGCCTCTGTAACCGAAAAGACCTCTGGAGGGAACGTGGAATTCAAGACGCATACGTGAGCCAACAGGTGTCATATTAACGAATTCACCCTTTCTGGCGCCGATTTTTTGCATTATTATACCAACGCTTTCCTCGGGAACGTCTACAACGAGAGATTCAATAGGCTCACAAAGCGTGTCGTTAATGGTCTTGTAAAGAACCTTAGGTGAAGAAACCTGGAATTCGTATCCCTCACGGCGCATCGTTTCAATAAGTATTGAAAGGTGCATTTCACCTCTGCCGAGAACTCTGAAGTTATCTGTTGAATCTGTTTCGTAAACCCTAAGAGAAACGTCCTTAAGAAGCTCTCTGAAAAGGCGCTCACGAAGCTGGCGTGAGGTTACAAACTTACCCTCGCGGCCTGCAAAGGGGCTGTCGTTAACAGAGAATGTCATTTCAACAGTAGGTTCGCTTATTTTTACGAAGGGAAGAGGAGTAACGTCAAGGGGTGAGCATACAGTTTCGCCGATGGTAATGTTTTCAATACCTGAAAAGCATATAACGTCGCCTACGGTTGCCTGTGTAACGGGTGATCTCTTGAGGCCCTCAAACTGGTATATGTTGATGATTTTACTCTTATAGGGAGTCTTGGATTGGTTCCAATCGCAAACCATAACGTCTGTATTGGCTTCAATTTTACCGCGCTCAATTTTACCGATAGCAATACGACCCACGTATTCGTTGTAGTCTATTGATGATACGAGAACCTGAAGAGGCTCGTCCTCGTTGCCGGAGGGCGGGTCAATATGGCTTATAATAGTTTCAAAGAGAGGGATAAGGTTGTCCTCCATATTTTCCGGATCGCGGGAGGAAATACCTGCTCTTGCAGAACAGTATACTACGGGGCTGTCAAGCTGCTCATCAGTTGCGTTGAGGTCCATAAAAAGCTCAAGAATCTCGTCAACAACCTCCTGAACTCTTGCATCGGGGCGGTCAACCTTGTTTACAACGATAATAATTTTATGCCCGAGGGAAAGTGCTTTTTCAAGAACAAAGCGTGTCTGGGGCATAGGTCCCTCAAAAGCATCTACAAGAAGGAGAACGCCGTTTACCATTTTAAGAACACGCTCTACCTCGCCGCCAAAATCTGCGTGGCCGGGAGTGTCGATAATGTTGATTTTAGTTCCCTTGTAGTTAACTGCAGTGTTTTTTGCAAGTATAGTTATACCGCGCTCTCTTTCAAGATCGTTGCTGTCCATAACACGATCACTTACTGCCTGATTATCTCTGAAAATACCTCCCTGATGGAGAAGACCGTCAACGAGAGTGGTTTTACCGTGGTCAACGTGTGCAATAATTGCTACGTTACGAAGATCTGTTCTTACCAAAATATATCTCCTTATGCGGCGTTTATGCCGAAGAATTTGTGTTTTTATACGGTTGCGGACATTGAAATCCAAAACCGATTTATTATATCATTTTTATATATAAGTGTCAATTTATTTTATGACATAACTGTAAAATTTGGTATTATATTTCATTTAATGTGGAATTGTGTTATACTGTAACCGAATTACAGGAGCATAACACAACGCAAAGTATATTAGGTGATATTGATGGAAGAAGAGTACAGGATTCCTCTTACGAGTGAGGATATATTTAATGCCGTGTATGAAGGGGATAAGCCCGGGGACGTTATAGTTTTTGATGAGCTGGAATCAACCAACTCGTATCTGATGGCTAAGGGCGAGGAATTCAATAATTTTACTGTTGTTATAGCCAAACGTCAGACAAAGGGCAAGGGTAGGCTTTCAAGAAGCTTTTATTCCCCGGAATGCGGGCTGTATATGAGTGTGCTTCTGCGCCCTGATATCCTGAATACACAGCTAACGTATATTACACCCTCCGTTGCCGTTGCGGTATCACAGGCAATAGAAAAGGTGTTCGGCATAGCCGTAGGTATAAAATGGGTGAACGATATTATTTATCGCGGAAAAAAAGTGTGCGGAATATTAACAGAAGCCTCTATCGACCCTCTTGAAAACAAGCCGAGATATGTGGTTGTGGGAATTGGTGTAAACGTTTTCACGCCCGAGGGCGGCTTCCCCGATGAAATAAAGGATATTGCAGGGTGTTTAAGTGATTCCTCTGCGGACAGAGTTAAGTTTATACATTTTATATGTGAAATAATACATAATATACGCAAATATTGCCAAGGTGAGGCGTTGTTCAACAATCACAGTGAATACGTAAGGCGGAGCGTTGTAATGGGTAAAAGGGTAAGCTACAGCAAAAACGGCGGACTTACCTGTGCGAGAGTTGCGGGTATAACAGATGCCTATTCATTACTTTTGGAAACGGATAATTCAGGTATTGATGAAATTGCATCCGGTGAAATAAGCATCAGGGCACAGGATTTGTATGTATAGGTGGTGAGGTGTAAGGATTATGCTTAAGGATAATATTACTCATATACGGAATTTTACAAAAGCATATTTGGTTTTACCGGCAATAACAGGTGCTTTTACAGGGCTATGGGTATTTGCGTTTAGGGTAACCGCCGCAAAGGTAATAGCGCTTTCTGCCGATATATACGCACTGGCAAGAAGCTCATATGTCTGGCTGTGCGCCGTGATTGCAGGGGCAGTGCTTCTGGGAGCTGTAATTTCATTTGTTCTTACGTATGTGCCTGAGTCGAAGGGTGGAGGCATACCTGTTGCAGTGGCAGCGCTTCGCGGGCTTATTACGTTTAAGTGGCTAAGGGCTTTACTGGGCACCTTCTTTTCATCAATGGTTACGTATTTTGTAGGCGTACCCTTAGGCAGTGAGGGTCCCAGCGTGCAGATAGGTGCTGCCGTGGGTAAAAGCGTTGTAGCCGTATTCGGTAAAAAAAATACCGCCCTGGACAGATATATAATGACAAGCGGCGCAACGGCAGGCTTTGCCGTAGCTACGGCGGCTCCGTTTTCAGGGGTGTTTTTTGCCTTGGAGGAGGCACACAGAAGATTTTCTCCTACGATAGTTATGACGGCTGTTGTAGGCGCGGTAACGGGATATTTTACATCAGGTCTTCTTTCAAGGCTCACAGGTATAAGCCTTGTGCTGTTCGATATTCCTGCCCTTTATACTATGTCATTAAAGCAGATATGGATTCCTGTTGCAGTCGGAGCTGTAACAGGCCTGTTTTCAATAGGCGTTTTTTGGCTTTACAAGCTTCTTCGCTGTGTATGGAAGAAAATTCGGATTATACCGTTCTGGATAAAAATATCCGGAATATTCCTTATGGTTGTTATATGCGGCCTTATATGGAATGAAAGTATATATACGGGCCATACGCTGATTGAAAAAATATTTTCAAACAGCGTTTCCTGGAGGCTTTTGGTTGTATTACTGCTTTTAAGATGTGTATTGGCCCTTTTTTCAAATAATGCGGGAATAACGGGGGGCCTGTTTATTCCTATCATAGTTTGGGGCGCGATAATGGGTGCTTTGTGTGCAAAGCTGCTTATATATTTTGGATTTATGGAAAATGCCTTGTATCTTCCCGTGGTGGTAATCGGTATAGCCTCGTGCCTGGGTGCAGTGTATAAAACCCCCGTAACAGCCGTAATATTTGCCATTGAGGTATTTGGCGGATTTGCGAATATACCGTATATTATCACGGGCGTTGGCCTTGCGTATATTCTAACGGAATTCTTTTCTGTAAGCTCTATGAATGATCTCGTTATAGAAACAAAGCATACGGAATATCACGGCACAGGGAAAAATACGGTGTTTGAGGTCAGTCTTGATGTAAAGGACGGCGCATTTGTTATCGGCAAGGAGATAAGAGATGTCTTGTGGCCGGCAGGATGCTTTATATTGTCTGTTAACCATAAATCCGGTGTAAGGGATAACAAAATGCACAGTGGAGATACGGTAAATATGCGTATTTCAACCTATGACCCCGATCATACCAAATCTGTGCTTATATCTCTTTTGGGTGAGCAGGATATAGATAGTAAATTTGTTGAAGTAAGTGATGAACGGTAAACAGATATAAAACAAGCCTCCGTACCTGTGTACGGAGGCTTTTGCTTTTTTTTATTTATCCTTATCCTTAAGCCGTCTTTCCTCGTTTTTCTTTTGGGCAACGTCATATGCTTTTATAATTTTCATTACAAGCTCGTGCCTTACGACGTCGGAGGCGTTAAGATAAACAAATTCAATACCATCAATCCCCTTTAATACGTAGGATGCGTCTATAAGGCCTGATTGTTTGCCGTCAGGCAGGTCAAGCTGAGTAATATCGCCGTTTATTACGGCCCTTGAATTTGTACCTATTCTTGTAAGCAACATCTTCATCTGCTCACGGGTAGTGTTTTGAGCCTCGTCAAGGATTATATAGGCGTTGTTGAGTGTACGGCCTCTCATATATGCCAGAGGTGCTATTTCAATAACCTCCTTTTCAATAAGCTTTGTGTATGTTTCAAAGCCCAAAAGGTCGTTTAATGCGTCGTAAAGCGGGCGAAGATAGGGGTCTACCTTCATTTTAAGGTCGCCGGGCAAAAATCCAAGCTTTTCACCTGCCTCTACGGCGGGTCTTGTAAGGATTATACGCTCAATCTCCTTATTCTTAAAGGCGCTTACCGCCTGCGCCATAGCAAGATAGGTTTTACCTGTACCGGCAGGGCCTATGCCGAAAACAATGTCGTTTTTCTTCATAGCATCAACGTATCGCTTTTGTCCTGCTGTTTTACAGCGTATGGGCACGCCCTTGAAATTTACACAGATAGCAGTTGAAATTATTTTCTCCATGCTTTGCGTATCGTCGTCGTCAAGCATGTGTATAACGTAAAGCACTCTGCCTCTGTCTATATATTCACCCTTGCTAATAAGCTGGATAAGGTTGTTTATTACCCTTGTTGCCTTTTCTCTGTCCTTTTCGTTGCCCATTATCTCAAGGCTGGTATCGTTTTGGGTTATCCTTACGGGAATATGCTCCTCGATAACCGTTACGTTTTCGTCAAGCTTACCGAAAAGGGCGGGAATTATATTGTATTCAACCTCAATAAAGCTTGTGTTTTCTTTATCCTGCATTACTGTAATTACCTTTCGTGAAGGTGTTATTTTTATTCAATGGAAAGTATATCCATATTTATCCCTATATTTTTTGTAGCCTTTACCTCTGCTTGTGCCGTGTAAACTCCGTTCTGACAGGTTATAAGTGCGCTGCGGCTTATAATCTGAGCATCAACAGGCATACTTTTAAGGGCATCCCTGTACGCCATTGTAATAAGCTCCTCCTCAAAGGAGGAAAGCTGCTCGGGGGAGGGGCTGTCCGTAAGCTCACTGTATTCCTCACGTACAACGTATATGGGTATAAGCTGACCGTAGGAATACACGTGCTGCTCCCTTACGGTAAGCTCATAGCTTTCAAACGGTATTTCCTTATTTGAGCCCAGAGCTATATTATGTATTTTAACATATTTTCGTACAAAAGTGTTACCTGTTTTGAATTTTGTACTGCCTTGAGCAAAATCAGCGGTGTATTCCCCGGAGTACGTAAGATATCCCTTTATTTCTGCCTCTGCAGGTACGGTGTATTCGTAGGGAGGGTCCTCGTTTTTTATGTGCCCGCTTACAAGTATATCCCCCTTTTTTACAGTATCTCCAACGCCTACCATACCCTTTCCGGAAAGAACGTTTATGCTTATTATCTCGCAGTCGAAATCCGCTACTATGTGGTGAGGTGTCTGGGATTTTATATCCTCCCCTAATGTGCTTTCAGTAAGGGATATGTCAAGCACGCATCCGTCAAGGGAAATATGTATCCATTTAATATCCTCGTGCTCCTTCAAAAGCCGTAGTTCAAGCTTGGTGGGGTCAACGTTTTTTCTTAATGATGCAATATATACCCCCTCACTTTTCAGGGTGTCGAGTATGCTTCCTACCTCTATTCTTTCTATACCCCGTATATTTATTTTGAGTATAAACGAGGAAAAAAAGAGTATCATGGCAACAAAAAGCACAAGCCCCAAGGGTATGGAAAATCTTTTTACACACCTTGCCGCTGTAAATATTGCACCCTTTCTTTTGGTTATCCTTATTCTGCACTTAAGCCTTTTGTTGATTTTAGCTACCAAGGAAAAATCTGTGGCGTGTATAAGAGCAAAAAGCGTAGAATAATTCGTCCTTTTCATATTCATAAGCTCAATGCCGTTTGAAATACACAGGCTTATGAATTTCTCGATATTAAGCCCCTCTACGCATATTTCAAGAAGCCCGTGCTTTGTTAAAAAATTACGCCTCATGCTATTGATACCGACCTTACTGTGCCGTAAATAAGTAAGCATGCCTCTGCGGATGAATCCAGCCTTAAATCCTTTCCCGTTATATGGCACGTGCCGAGCTCGGTATTTATTTTTACGAGCTCGGCAGAATATTGAGATATGGACGTACAGTTCTCAATAAGAACGCCGTCAGTTCCGTAAATTGTTATTTTGGGGTGCTTAAGCACCAGCTCCTGCGGAAGACTGAGCCTTACGCCTATTTTACCCAGTGAACGCTTGAGTCTGTTCATATATCTTCTCCCTTTCTCTTTTTGTAAAAAATATATTATTTACAGGGAGGGTATATGCCGGATAATATTATTTGAGTATTCCTGCATCCTCGGCGTCAACAAAGTCAGAGGGTATGGTTACCTCCTTCTGTACGTTGAATTCGCTGAAGTTAGTGTATGAATCTATTTTTCCGGATACAACGTAATCCTTGTAGTCTCCCACACACTCAAAATCTGTGTAAAGTGATACCTGCATAAATACTCCGTTTGCAATTACAGCGGTGTATTTTACGTCGGAAAACACTATATCCCCGTTGTCAGAGGTAAGGTATTGCTGTACGTTGGGCATGTCCTCACACGCTACCGTAATATATTCCTTAAATTTGGCGGGGGAGAGGGATACGGTAAGCTTGTATGCGTCCAGTATTTCTCCGTCGGCGTAATATTTTATTTTTTTAGCGTCGATATCACTGTCAGTAAGCGGCATATCAAGAGCGGTTACAAGAGAAACTATGTCCGAGGGCGAAACGTTTTTCGTTGTAAAATTGTAAATATTATCTGATATTTCGGGAATATTAATATATATGCCGTTGGACGAGGTCGTACATGCGAAATCTACACTTGCAAGTGAGGGGGATATTGTTCCCTCGGAAAAAGTTTTAAGCTCCTTGTTATCAACGTATCCATTGCTTACTACCCTTAAGCTTTTAAGTGATGCAAGGTAAAGCTTGTTTACCTTTTGTGAAAGCTTTTCACCAAAATCAACGTCGGAGGTTATTTTGGCGGTGTAGGAAAAGCAGTCTGCAGTCTGCATGTTTTTTACTGCAGTTTCATAAAGCTCGCTGGGGGATATCTCTGGGTCTGTACAGCCTGCAAGTGAAAAAATTGCAAGGCATAAAAGTACAACAGTAATAATTTTTTTCATAGCCTTTGTTCCTTTCGGTGTTGCTTGTGTACCTTAACGGTATCTATGCTATATTATTTCTCAACGGCAGGGTTTTATTACTGTTTTTTTGCTACCGTAAAAATTGGATTAAAGATAAAGAATTCTTGTAAGAGGGTACAAAAACTGATATAATTTATATAATAAGAGGTAAAAGGGGGCTGAATAATATGCAAGAGGAATATATTTCAAAGCTGCTTACCGTGCTGCCGGAGCAGCCGGGAGTATATATATTCAAGGACCCAAATGGTACTGTTCTTTACGTGGGCAAGGCTAACGACCTTAAGGCAAGAGTAAAGCAGTATTTTCTTCCCTCGGGAGATTCAAGGGCTACTGTTCCTCACCTTGTTCAAAAGGCTCAAAGCCTGGATTATATAGTTACCGTTTCTCAGAAGGATGCCCTCGTACTGGAAAACAACCTTATAAAGCAATATTCCCCAAAATATAATATTCAGCTTAAGGATAATAAAACCTATCCCTATATCTGCGTTACCACCTCCGAGGATTTTCCCCGTGTGTTTTATACGAGAAAGCTTAACGAAAGGGATCTTTTTTTCGGACCCTATACTGACGTTAAGGCTGTAAGGAAAACAGTATCTGCATTAAGAGGTGTATTTGGCTTTAGAACGTGCCAAAGCTTTACAGGCCCCGGTAAAAATAAAAGGGCGTGTCTTTTTAAGGATTTGGGCCAGTGCCCCGCCCCATGCGACGGCAGTATTTCAATGTCGGATTACCGCAAGGGAATAGATAAAATCATAAAGCTTCTCAAGGGGAATTCCTCCGAGGTTAAGGCACAGCTTACGGAGGAAATGAACGGTTATGCCCTTAATCTTGAGTTTGAACGTGCCGCCAGAATAAGGGATTCTATAAAAGCCATAGATGATATTTCCCAGCGTGAGCGTGTTTTTAAGGACGGTCTTGCGGATATGGATATATTTGCTATGGCAGACGGTGTTGACATAGCCTATGTCGTTCACTTTACTATAAGAGAGGGCAGGCTTATCAACGCCACAGATTACGAGCTTCGAAAAAAGGAAAGCGATACTCCCCATCAGTGCATACAAAGGGTTATGCTTGAGGTTTATTCAGGCGCCAGGGATATTGCAAAGGAAATAATAGTTCAGTATATGCCGGAGGATTCTGAAATAGTTTGCGAAATACTTTCCGAAATTGCATTAAGAAAGGTTAATATATCTGTTCCGCAGAAGGGCGAAAAAAAGAGAGTGCTTTTGATGGCGCAAAGGAATGCTGCGCAAAAGCTGGATAGCAAGGGCGGAGATGAAAGGCTGGATGCTATGCAGGGCCTTAAGGATGCGTTACGCCTTAAAAATATGCCCAAGCGTATAGAGGGGTACGATATTTCAACCTTTCAGGGTACGAATACAGTATCCTCAATGGTTGTTTTTGAGGGGGGAAAATCTAAAAAAAGCGATTACAGGCATTTCAAAATCAAAACCGTTATAGGCACCAACGACTTTGCAAGCATGCACGAAACCCTTACAAGAAGGCTCGAAAGGCTTGTTGCAGGTGATGATAAATTCGGCGCAAAGCCCGATTTAATACTTATAGACGGCGGTAAGGGTCAGCTTTCCCAGGCGGTTGACGTTTTAAGGGCGTTCGGCGTTGACGATATAGACGTTATAAGCCTTGCCAAGCGCGAGGAGGAGGTGTTTATCCCGGGGCAAAGTGAGCCTGTAATTCTTCCGCGAGATTCAAATGCTCTAAAGCTTTTACAGCGCGTAAGGGATGAATCTCACAGATTTGCCGTAGGCTACCACACACTTTTAAGAGATAAAAACAGCCTTATTTCCGTGCTTGAGGATATAGAGGGAATTGGTCCTGCAAAGCGCAGGGCTATAATGGAGCATTTCAAAACTGTGGGAGATATAAAAAACAGCAGCATAGAGGAGCTTTGTACCATAAAGGGCATAAACAGAGCCCTGGCAGAAAAGATAATGGAGTTTTTCGGCTGAAAACATTGTCGTTTTTCGACTTGATTATTTTTATATTTGGATTTATACTATATATTATGGCAAAATGTACGAAAAATATAAAACTTGTTGCTTTGGATTTAGACGGTACTCTTCTGAATTCCGAGGGAAAAATCTCCTTGCGTACGGGAGATGCTATAAGGCGCAGAAGTAAAAATTATATTTTTTCGGTAAAGACAGGCAGGATGTACTGTGCCGGTGTGCCATTTGTAAAAATGCTTGGGCTTAATACCTATATGGGTACGCATAACGGCGCATGCGTGTACGATTCTGCTACGGATAAATGCGTTTATAGCTGTTCAATGCAGCCCGGGGATGTGGAATCCGTTGTTTTGGATTGTCTTAAGCGCGGAATATATTTTCAACTTGTGGTAAACGATGAATTTTATTTCAGGGAGCATTGTAGATACTCGGATTTTTACAGCTCTATTTGCTTAAAGCCGGGTAATGCCGTGGAGAATATAGAAAATAGGCTGCGTGAGTACAACGTAACTAAAATAATTTTAATGGCGCCGGAGGGTGATATACCTGCCCATTACAGTTATTTTAAGGAGAAATATTCTCAAGAGCTGGGGGTTGTAACCAGCAGAGCGCAGTTTATAGAGCTTACCGATAAAAGGGCGGATAAAAAAAGCTCATTGGAAATAATTGCCGCGCGTTACGGCGTGGGCTTAAATGAAATAATGGCATTTGGAGATCAGTTAAACGATCTTTCTATGCTGGAGGGCGCAGGTGTGGGTATTGCAATGGGTAATGCTCATCCCGAGCTTAAGAAAAAGGCAGATATCGTTACACTTTCCAACGATGAGGACGGTGTGGCGTATATGCTTGAAAGGCTATTGTAAAGGCAGGTTGAAATATGGGAACCGTAGTATTATCCGATATGATATCAAGGCTTTCTCTTGAGGTGGTGGGAAGCTACAACAAGAAAACTGTAGAATTACACAACAGTAACTTTAACCGTCCCGGGCTTCAGCTTGTAGGGTATTTTGATGCATTCCCCTACGGACGTGTTCAGATAGTGGGTAAGGTTGAAATGAGCTACCTTAATTCTCTTGGTGAAGACACAAGAAGATTAAGGGTAGAGCAGTATATGGATGCGGATATGCCCTTCATAATTTTTTCAAGAGGATATGAGGTGCCTGAAATATTTATCAGCGCCGCAAAAAAGCATGATATTCCTCTGTTCAGGTCCCCTCTCGAAACGTCTGATCTTATCCGCAGACTTGTCGAGTATATAGACGATACTATAGCCGAGGAGGAAACCATACATGGCGTTATGATGGATATCCACGGCGAGGGTGTATTGATTATGGGCGAAAGCGGCATAGGCAAAAGCGAGGCTGCTCTCGAGCTTGTAAAAAGAGGCCACAGGCTTGTTGCGGACGACGGTGTTATTATAAGAAGGCTTCACGACGATACTCTTGAGGGTAAGGCGGCGCCGATTATCAAAAATCTTATGGAAATAAGAGGTGTAGGCCTTATAGACGTAAGGGCAGTATTCGGCGTAGGAACAGTTATAGATTCAAAAAAGCTTTCCTTCGTTATAAAAATGGAGCTGTGGCACGAGGGTATGAATTACGAGCGTATCGGCAACAAAACCCAGTATATAAATATTCTCGGTGTAGACGTTAGCTCAATAACAATTCCCGTACGTCCGGGAAGAAATATGGCTACCGTTATAGAAACGGCGGCACGAAGCGTAATGCTCAGGGAAAACGGGTACGATCCCGCAAAGCTTCTTGAGGAGAGAATAAAAAATATTTAAGTACACATATAGCGGCATAAGGCCGCAAGGAGGAAATAATGTATTACATAGGTGTAGATCTCGGCGGAACAAATATTGCAGCCGGTGTGGTAAATGACGAAGGAAAAATATTGCGCTCTGGAAGCGTTCCTACAAATGTAGGAAGGCCCTTTGAAAAAATAATTAAGGATATGGCAGATCTCGTTCTCGGTCTTATAAAGGATGAGGGTCTTACTCTTGAGGATATAAAATCAGTAGGTATAGGCTCTCCCGGCGCTATAAAAAACGGATACTGTGTTTTCGCAAACAATCTTGGATGGCATAACGTTCCGTTGTGCGCTGAGCTTCGTAAATACGTTAAGGTTCCTGTTTATGCAGATAACGATGCCAACGTTGCCGCTCTTGCAGAGGCTTCATTCGGCGCGGCAAAGGGCTACGATAATTCAGTTACAATTACTCTCGGTACAGGCGTAGGAGGCGGACTTTATATCAACGGTCAGCTCTACGGCGGCTCACACGGCTGCGGTGCGGAGCTTGGTCATATGTGTATAGAGCAGGGCGGTATTCAGTGCTCGTGCGGAAACAGAGGCTGCTGGGAGAAATACTCCTCTGCAACTGCTCTTATTGACGCAGGTAAAATGGCTGTCAATTATGCTCCTGATTCTCTTATAGCCAAGGCTGTTGAGGGTGATGCGTCAAGAGTAACCGCAAAGATTATTGTTGATGCTGCAAAGGAAGGGGATAAGGTTGCCCTCAGGATATTCAATGAATACGTTGAATATATTGTAATGGGCCTTATTTCCATACAGAACATTTTCGATCCGGATATTATAGCCATAGGCGGCGGCGTTGCAAAGGCAGGAGATTTTCTTCTCGATGCAATTAACAAGCGCTATGAGGAACAGATATTCTATAAGGAAATCGGCTACGGTAAGGTCGTTCTTGCCCAGATGGGTAACGATGCAGGTATCGTAGGCGCAGCAATGCTCACAAAATAATAAACGCTCAAAGCTGTATTACGGAGGTATCTATGAGAGCAACCGTTAATGATTTCTCGGATATTATAAGCGGCAGATTGGTTGAAAACGAGCCGTTGTCATTACACACAACCTATAAGATAGGCGGAAAATGCGATCTTATGATTGAGCCCGTGGATGATAGCGAGGTTGTAGCCGCTATAAAACGCTGTAACGAAAGAAATTTTGATTTTTACGTTATGGGTAACGGCTCCAACCTTCTTATAAGGGATGGCGGATACCGTGGTGTAATTATCAAAATGTGCTCAAATCCCAGATACACTGTAAACGGCAATACAATAACCTGCTCTGCATCTGCACTTTTATCGACAATAGTCCGCGCAAGCATAGAGCACTCTCTTTCAGGGCTTGAATTTGCCGCAGGCATACCCGGAACCTTAGGCGGCGCCGTAACGATGAATGCAGGTGCTTACGGCTCGGATATAAGTCGCGTTGTAAGAACCGTTACCGTGGCAGACAGGCTTGGTAACGTATCCACTGTTTCTTGCGAGGATATGCATTTCGGGTACAGAAAAAGCCTTATAAGGGAGGAGGGGCTTGTGGTTCTTTCTGCAGAGCTTGTGCTTACTCCCGATAACAGCAGTGATATAAGAGAGAGAATATCAATAAACCTCGAGAAGCGCCGAAGAATGCAGCCTCTTACGTTGCCAAGCTGCGGAAGTGTTTTCAAAAGGCCCGAGGGATATTATATCGGCAAGCTTATAGAGGATGCAGGCCTTAAGGGTACCCGTGTAGGCGGGGCAGAGGTTTCCACCCTCCACGCCAATTTTATCGTAAATGTGGATAGCGCTACTGCCGGAGACGTTCTTGAGCTTATTGAGCATATAAAGAAGCGTGTATTTGAATATTCCGGTGTAAAAATTGAAACAGAAGTAATTGTGGTGGGAGAGGATTGAGTGTCGTACTCGCTTGATGCTAAAAAAGAGATTACAAAGGTGAAATACGCCTTGCCTTGCTGTGATACGGCAAGGCTGTGTGCGCTTGTGCTCTCATCGGGAAGCATTGTTTTAAGAGGTGCCGGAAGGTTTGAACTTATGCTTTCCGCCTCGGAAAATTCCGTGGCGCAGCTTATAGTTGCCTTGCTGAAAAAGGAAGCAAAAATCCCCTTCGATATTAAGGTTACAAACGTTTCAAAGCTTCAGAGGGCGAAAAAATACTGCATAAGGCTAAGCGACCCTATTGAAGCGCGCCGTATATTGATGAAGCTGGGCATACTTTCCTACGGAGAATCCGGTATGGGGATAAACCGTACCTCTTGGGAGAAACTTTTCAAGTGTGATGATTGCTTCAAGGCGTTTTTAGGCGGTGTATTCTGTACATGCGGAAGCATTACGAACCCGGAGCATTCCAATCATATGGAGTTTACTTTTGCCTATGAGGATTTTGCTGTATGCTTTGCCGATGCCTTGAATAGCAGGGGTATAAATTGCAGAATACACGAGCGTAAAAATACGTATATGGTTTATATCAAGGAGGCAGAAAGCATAATAGACGTTTTACGTGCTACCGGCGCAAGCGATGCCCTCTTTGGCTATGAAAATATACGGATAAAAAAGGAAATAGTAAACCGTGTCAACAGGCTTATGAACTGCGACATGGCAAATCAAAATAAAACAATGGATGCGGCAGATAAGGATACTGCCTGCATTGAATATATCGTTTCAAATAAGGGGTGGGATTATTTCCCTAAATCCTTAATTGAAATTGCAAAGCTTCGTCTTGAAAACCCTGACGTATCACTTGCCGCCCTTGGTACTCTTTTAAGTGAGCCCATAGGTAAGTCCGGGGTTAATCACAGATTAAGAAAAATACGTCAGCTTGCCGCTGATGTTGCACAGGAAACAGAGGATACACTTTAATTAAGCCCTTACCAACGTGTAAGTTAAGAGGAAAGATATATGAGCTTTACACACCTTCACGTGCATACTGAGTACAGTCTTTTAGACGGTATGCCTAAAATAAACGCTTTGTTCAAAAAGGCCAAGGAATTGTCTATGAAGTCCGTGGCTATAACGGATCACGGCGTAATGTACGGTGTGGTGGATTTTTATAAGGCAGGCCTTAAAGAGGGTATAAAGCCTATACTCGGGTGCGAGCTTTATATTACCATGGATTCCATGTACAATAAAAGCCCCTCAAACAGCTCCTACGCCCATCTGGTATTGCTGGCAAAAAATAACGAAGGCTATAAAAACCTTATGAAGCTTGTTTCCCTTGGCTTTACAGACGGATTTTATTACAAGCCAAGAATAGATTACGAGCTTTTGGCAAAGTATTCCACAGGCCTCATCGGCTTAAGCGCGTGCCTTGCAGGCGACATTCCGCAGCTTATAATGGATGACAGGCAGGAGGAGGCAGAGGAGCTTGCCATTAAATTAAGCGCCATATTCGGTAAGGATGATTTTTATCTTGAGCTTCAGGATCACGGCATCCCCGAACAAAAAACCGTAAATAAGGCTCTTATAGAAATATCAAGAAATACGGGTATCCCTCTTGTAGCCACTAACGACGTGCATTATCTTACAAAGCAGGATGCAGAGGCTCAGGCCATAATGCTCTGCGTTCAGACGTTAAAAACAGTTAACGACCCGGACAGAATGAAATTTGAAACAGAGGAATTTTATTTCAAATCCGAGGAGGAAATGCGCACCCTTTTTGCAGAGGTTCCCGAGGCAATAGAAAACACGTCAAAAATTGCTGAAAAATGTAATGTAGAGATCGAGTTCGGTCAGCGCCATTTGCCTAAATTTGAGCTTCCTCAGGGCTATACAGAGGCGTTTGATTATCTTCGCGACAGATGTTATGCCGGTGCGTTAGACAGATATGGCGAAATAACCCCCGTAATAAAGGAGCGCCTTGATTACGAGCTTAATACCATAAATAAAATGGGCTACGTGGACTATTTTTTGATAGTTGACGATCTTAAGCGCTATTCCGAAAGCATAGGTATATACGTAGGCCCCGGAAGAGGCAGCGGTGCCTCCAGTGTTGTTGCCTATTGCCTGGGTATAACCGCTATCGACCCTATAAAATACAGCCTTCTTTTTGAAAGATTCTTAAACCCCGAGCGTGTAAGTATGCCTGATATAGACCTTGACTTCAGCCACGACAGGCGCGGTGAGGTTATAGACTATATTACCCGTAAATACGGCGGGGATAAGGTTGCGATGATAGTTGCCTTCGGAAGAATGAAGGCAAAGGCTGTTATAAGAAACGTAGGCAGGGCCCTTGATTTGCCGTATGCCTTTGTGGATTCTATCGCAAAAATGATACCTGCAAACGTGCTTAATATCACCATAGACGATGCTATGGAGCAAAACGTTAAGCTCAGGGAAATATACGATGAGAATCCCGATGCAAAAAAGCTTATAGATATGTCCCGTAAGCTTGAGGGTCTTGTAAAAAACACCTCGGAGCACGCCTCAGGTGTAGTTATAACAACAGAGCCCCTTACAAACTTCGTTCCCATTCAGCTTCAGGGTGAGGATACCGTAACACAGTTTGATATGACTCTCCTTGAGGAGCTTGGTCTTTTGAAGATAGACGTTCTTGGCCTTCGTTTTATATCTGTTATAGGTGAAACCATAAAGCTTGTTAAGGAAACAAGGGGAGACGTAATAAGACTTGATAAAATACCTCTTGACGATAAAAACGTATTCGAAATGCTTTCAAAGGGAGACGGCGTAGGTGTTTTCCAGATAGAGAGCGCAGGTATGCGCCAGCTTTTCAGGGAATTGCGCCCTAGAGATATAGAGGATATTATAGCGGGAATTGCTATGTACCGCCCCGGCCCTATGGATCAGATTCCCCGTTACCTTGAAAACAGAAGAGATCCCTCCCGTATTAAATATACGGATAAATGCCTTGAGGGAATACTTTCCGTTACGTTCGGCTGTATGCTTTATCAGGAGCAGGTTATGCAGATAGTGCGTGATGTTGCAGGCTATTCATACGGCAGAAGCGACCTTGTAAGGCGTGCAATGGCAAAGAAAAAGCACGACGTTATGCTTAAGGAAAGGGAGAATTTTATCCACGGCATAGTGGATGATAACGGAAATGTTATCATTCCCGGCGCGGTACGAAACGGCGTAAGTGAGGAAAGCGCAAACAGAATATTCGATGAAATGATTGAATTTGCAAACTACGCCTTCAATAAAGCCCATGCCGCATCCTATGCAGTTGTGTGCTATTGGACAGCCTACCTTAAATATCACTACCCAATCGAGTATATGGCGGCGCTTATATCAAGCGTTGCAGAATCTCCCGATAAGGTTGCGGAGTATATACTTTACTGCAACAAAATGGGTATAAAAACAGCTAATCCCGACATAAACGAAAGCACTGCAAAGTTCTCTGTAACGAATGATAGAATTATATTCGGCTTGTCCGCCTTAAAGAACGTTGGCGTACAGGCGATAGATGAAATCGTGGCAGAGAGAAAAAAGAACGGCAAATTCATTAATTTTTCCGATTTTTGCCGTAGATCAGGCGTTCTTTCATCCAATAAAAGGGTGGTTGAGAGTCTTATAAAGTGCGGTGCCTTTGATTCCTTCGGTGTACACCGCTCACAGATGCTTTCGGTATTCGAACAAGTGTTAGATGCTTCTCACAGAGAGAAAAACAATATCAATTCCAACCAGATAAGCCTCTTTGAAATGTTTGATGAGGAGGAGCGTACGCAGATACAGGATATAGATTACCCTGATATTCCTGAATTACCCTTTGAAAGCCTTCTTAAGCTTGAAAAGGAAATAACGGGTATGTATATTTCAGGCCATCCCCTTGACGGCTTTGCATCGGTAACCGATAACCTTGATTCCACTCAGGCTTACGCAGAAATCAATAAGCGTATAGAGGAGGGAGCCTCATCGTCTGATGAAAGCGGCTTCACCACTTCAGATACCGCTTCTGAATTAGACGGCAGGCTTGTACGCCTTGGCGGTATGATAACCTCTGCCAAGCAGGTGCTTACAAAGAAAAAGCAGCTTATGCGCTTTATACAGTTTGAGGACAGAAGCGGTGAGCTGGAGCTTATAGCCTTTCCGAAAATCGTAGAGGAATACGGCGAGCTCCTTACAGTTGATTCCTACGTGTATGTAGAGGGCCGTACAACCTATAAGGAGGATGAGGGCATAAAGGTTATTATAGAAAAGGTGCTTCCTCTCGGGGATATCGTTGCAGATGCTCCTGTGGAGCAAGCTCGTGAAAAAAAGCCTGAGGTGCTCTATATCAACGCTTCAAGCAAGGAGCTTCTGGATAAAAATATCAAAAAAATAAACGAGGTCCTTCTATCCTCTCCCGGTGAAACAGCTGTTAAATTCGTGCTGTATGAGGAGGGAGTGAAGAAGGTTCTCGTTACTGATAAACGTTTTTGGGTAACGGTAAATGAATCTTTAATGGGCTCGCTGTACGCAATCGTAGGCGAAAAAAACGTGAAATTGGTATAAAATAATGGGTTTTTATGCCAAAAATGTGTCAAAAAACAGTGAAATTTGTCTGTTTATGAGTTGACACATCAGAATACAAAGTATATAATAGTTGAGCCTGTTCCTTTATGGGGAAGAATAAGCATCAGTTAATATTAAAAAATTTCAATTCAAAGTGGAGTAAACAGCATGGAAAATAAAGATGAAATAATAATACCGCAGTCATACGAGGCAGGGGTGATTATTGTTGATGAGGCCGGCAAATTCGGCTATAAATCTCTTCAAGAGGCTGTTAACGCTGCTTCCCCCGGTCAGACAATTAAGGTAAAAAAGGGTATATACAGAGAAACTGTCCGCATAAACAAATCCCTTATTATAGAGGGTGAAAGCTTTTCCAATACTCATTTTATCAACGTGGGCATGTACGGATTTGTTTTAGAGGATGCCGTAGAGGTTATTATCAGTAACATCACAATAAACATCCGTTCGGGAATAGGAATAAAGCTTACGTCAAAAGCACAGATATCAACAGCAAGGCTGGACAGAGTTATTATAAGTGGAAGAGGTCTTATGGGTGCCTCCTACGCAATAACTGCTACAGGCAAAAATGTAAAGTGCTCTGTAAATCAGTGTACAATCAAAAACAAAATATCCTGGGGCGTTAAGGCAACCGACGGTGCAGAGGTAAGAATAAAGGATTCTATTATAAGTGCTGTTATGTGTGTTGATGCTTCAGGGGAGGGTACCGTTGTTACAAGCGACCACAGCATATACACTCCCTGGTCCGCAAAGGTAACACGTGGCGTTTCTGCAGACAATAAGGTAAGTGTAATCCTCCAGCACAATTCGTTTATCGGTTTCACCAGGGCGATACATGCTGCAAGGGGCGCACAGCTTCAGCTTCTCGGCAATAAGTTCGAGGGTAATAAAATATGGTGCATTTACGCTGACGATAAGGGTACAAAGGTATCTGTTTACAGCAATACGTTTTCAGACAACAGGCCTTCAAAAAAGGTGGACAGGCTTACCGAAAAGGTAAAAATCAGGACAGATTACCTTACCTGCGCGTGTATATGGGCAGAGGGTGGCGCTGAACTTGATATAAATTCAAACAGCTTCGAAAACAATTTTCACTGTATAGATATTCAGGATGCAGGAACCTTTGCAAGTATATCCCTCAACAGGTTTGTTGATAACAGAATATACGAAGCCTACGATAATCTTGTAAAAAATATAATAGCGGAATCGGGCAACCATGTAGACCATGCGGTTATTGTTCGTAACGGCGCATCTATATCCGTAAAGAATAACGAGTTTATAAGAAACGGAATCTGTCAGGTTGTTGTAGAGCATAGCGACAAGGCGGAATCCTCAATAGAAGAATCCGATAACGTATACGTAAATTTATAACCCAAGGGAAGCACAATGTCACTTTCATCATTCAGCATAAAAAATTTTGTAAAAGAGTATACTGCTCTTATCAACGGCGAGGTCAAGACGTTTACGTCAAGACCTTATAACCGTTTTATGCCGAATAATACAAAATGGTGGGTGGTGCCCTCTACAGCCTGGCCTGCCTTCGGTAAGGAAAAGCTTGTTTTCTGGACGGAAAACTCATATCTCTATGCCGGAATCAATATTGAAAAGGGCATACTTATAGAGGAAAACGATGAAACCAGGCGTGAAGAAATAAAGCATATCGTAATGGATGAAAGCTGGGATTGGGGAAGATTCGTTTCAGATATGCGAAGCGGCGGTATGGATGAGCTTGTGGATGCCTTTAAGTCCCGTGTGAATTATCCCGTACATATGATACTGAGCGCAAGCCTTGTGAATAACGTTGGCATGTATGACCCATTTTCCGATAAATCGGACTCTATCGAGTTTGCTATTACAGAGGATACTCTTCAGGTTTGTGAAAGTAAATTCAATATTATGGCAATAAACCAGCTTGAAACCGTTGAGGGAATACAGGAAATACCGGACATTATTGAATCTACGAACGGCATAAATTGGATATGGATGGACGTTATGATTTACGCCCCGGTTTATTGCATAAAAAGGAATAAAGCATACAGTCTTTCCAGAATACGCTCGCGCTTAAAGCCCCTAGAGGAAAGAATAAAGAAAATTTATTAAATAAATACAGTAAGGAATAATACGCAAATAAATGATAATAATAACTGCACACCGTCAATTTCGGTGTGCAGTTTTAGTTTTTGGGGGTCAAAATGAAAAATAGAGAAACACCGAGTCAAGACCTTGCGGCCGTTGCTCAAAACTGCTCTCAATTTTCTCCTATAACATCCCTTCAGGCGTCTGTGGACTCATCATGCTCCTGTTCCTGCTCAATTTGTAAAAAGTGGGACGGCAAAAGGTGTTCTATAGGAATATATGACGTGGTAGCAAGTGATTTGGGATTAAGCTACAGGAGATAAAATTGAAACAACGGAAATGCAGAACACATTTCCGTTGTACATAAGTTGATTAATAGCTTCTCTTTTTGTGTGCAGCTTTACGGGCAGCCTCGGATTTTTTGCGTTTCTTAACGCTGGGCTTTTCGTAATGCTCTCTCTTCTTGAGTTCGTTCATAACTCCTGCACGAGCACACTGTCTTTTGAAGCGCTTAAGAGCGTTTTCAAAGCTTTCGTTTTTGTTGACTCTTACCTCAGACATCGCGACACTACCTCCCTCCGCTGACTGATTTATGAGTAAGGTAAAACTCATAGCGTACTTGAGAATTATAATACAGTGCGCTCCTGTTGTCAAGCGGAAAATCAAAAAAATAATAGAAAAAGTAGTTGCAATATTTTTTTAAGTCTGTTATAATACACATTGTTAATCTTATGGAGAAATACCCAAGAGGCCGAAGGGGCTCCCCTGCTAAGGGAGTAGTACGCGTAAGTGTAGCGAGAGTTCAAATCTCTCTTTCTCCGCCAGAAAAAAGGCAAGCTTTATGAGAGCTTGTCTTTTTTTATTTTCACAACTCAACTCACAGTATGTATATTTTATACGCTTAATGTGATACACTATAGTGGAATCAATGTTAAGGAGGTACTGTATAATGGATCAGATTAAAATCGGTAGATTTATTGCGCAGTGCAGAAAAGAACGCGGATTTACACAAATGCAGCTTGCCGAAAAGCTTAATATAACCGACAGGGCCGTATCAAAGTGGGAAACGGGAAGAGCAATGCCCGATTCATCTCTGATGATTGATCTTTGCACAATTCTTAATATAAGCGTGAATGACCTTTTGTGCGGAGAGGTGGTTACTGCGGATGATTACACAAGGGAGCTTGAAAACAACCTTCTGCAAATGATAAAGGAAAAGGAAAAAAGCGATAAGCACCTGCTTGTTATTGAATGGGTAATAGGCATACTTTCAATTATAATTTTACTTATTCCCATTATTATTGCAGCCTATTTGCCAATGGAGGATAAGTACAGGATAATCCTTGCCTTTTCAGGCTTTATTCCTGCATTAGTGGGCTTTGGCTTTGCGGTGAGAATTGAACAGGTTGCGGGGTATTACGAGTGCGCAAAATGCAAGCACAGATACGTTCCCACGTATAAGGCTATCAATCTTGCCCCCCATATGGGGCGGACAAGGTATTTGAAATGCCCTAACTGCGGTGAAAAGTCGTGGAATAAAAAGGTTATATCAAAGGAAGAAACGAAATAAAAGTATAAAAGAGCCTCTGTATCAGAGGCTCTTTTGTTGTATACCGAAAACCACGCGATAGTCGCGTGGTTCAAAAAAGGTTAACCGATGAAAAGAATCCTCCGACTGTGGTAAGATAGGAGAGACCTGCCAGTCAAACCAAAACACAAAAGGAG
>SVGI01000009.1 GCA_015056385.1 Clostridiales bacterium | reverse complement strand
GTCGTAATGGCGTATTACACCCCTACCCGTTGCCTTGTTGTAGTATGGGGTTACAACGAGAAGCGCCTGCGCCCCTGCATACTCGCACGCCCTTGCAAGGTGCACGGCCTCATCGGTGCTGTTGCTTCCCGCCCCCGCTATAAGCTTTAAGCCCGTGCCCCTTAATATCTCCGCGGCGGATTTTACCGTAAATATTTTTTCCTCAAGGGACATCGTTGATGGCTCGCCCGTTGTACCTAAAACAGCAACGGCGTCTACACCCGCCTCCCACTGCCGTTCCAAAAGCTCTTCAAGCGTACGTACGTTGACATCGTCTTTTGTGAATGGTGTAGAAAGCGCCGTGCAGACGCCTTTGAAAAACTGCATTTTATTCCTCCTGCCCGATTATTGCAGAAGGCGTATATTTTCTTACTGCTCGTCCCAGTACTGCATAAGCCTCTGTGCTATCTGGATTGCGTTTGTCGCAGCACCCTTTCTGAGGTTATCGGCAACTACCCAAAGGTTTACGCCGTTATCAATGCTTTCATCTCTGCGGACTCTACCGATATAAACCTCGTTATGTCCCTCACAGAAAAGGGGCATGGGGTATTTTGCGTTTGCGGGATCATCGTACATAACGATTCCCTCACCCTCTGCAAGAACCTGCTTAAGCTCATTAAGGTCGAACTCGTTTTCAAACTCAAGGTTTATTGATTCGCTGTGTGCGCCGAATACGGGAACACGTACTGTTGTTGCAGTGATGCGCATTTCGGGAGCATGAAGAATTTTACGTGTTTCGTTAACCATCTTCATCTCTTCCTTTGTATAGCCGTTATCCTCAAAAACGTCTATCTGGGGAATGAGGTTAGCAAAAATGGGGTAGGGGAATTTCTTGGGAGCCTCGCCGTTTACACCGTTTTTAAGATCCTCATAGCCCTGGTGGCCTGCGCCTGAAACTGCCTGATATGTTGAATATACAACGCGCTTGATTTTATACTTGTCGTGAAGAGGCTTCATTGCAACCATAGCCTGAATTGTGGAGCAGTTGGGGTTGGCAATAATACCCTTGTTAAGAAGAATATCCTCAGGGTTTACCTCGGGTACTACAAGAGGTACGTTGGGGTCCATTCTCCATGCGCTGCTGTTATCTACTACAACGATACCTGCCTTTGCAAATATGGGAGCAAACCTCTGGCTTGTTGAACCGCCTGCCGAAAAAAGAGCTATATCAATATTTTTGCCCTCAAAGCATGTTTCTGTAAGCTCTTCTACAACGTATTCCTTTGAATTGAACGTTATAGCCTTACCTGCGGAACGTGCAGAAGCAAACATATATACATTATTGAGAGGAAGATCAAATTCCTCAAGCACCTTAATAAACGTACGGCCAACCATTCCCGTTGCGCCAACGATAGCCAGATTATACCTTTTCATAATACGGTCCTTTCAACGTAAATGAATATTATTCTTTTAATAAGAAAACACTACGCCCTGCCATTTCAATATATGAAAGGACAAGGCATTACGTGCTCAATTTTGGGATTATACCACATTCATCAAAATATGTCAATATTATCCCAATCAAAAAACGTTACATTGTTATCCGATATAACGGATTTTTCGTTATCCATATCGCCATAGAGGTCTGTAATTTCATTATCAGTACCGTCTATAAGCCGCAGGGCAAGGCCTGTGTAACGCACCCTTACGTAATTGTTTTCCACCATAAAATTAAGCACGTCCTCCCGCCCTACTATAACCACGAGCCTTTGAGCCCTTGTAATAGCGGTGTAAAGCAGGTTGCGGCTGTAAAGCATTTTGGAGCCCCCTGTAAGAGGTATTACAACTGCAGGAAATTCGTTCCCTTGACTTTTGTGCACAGTTACGGCGTATGCAAGCTCAAGCTGGTCAAGAAGGGAGGTATCGTAATCCACGCTTTTGCCGTCATCAAACCTAAGGCGCATATATCCGTTTTCATTGTCTATATACTCAATAACGCCTATGTCCCCGTTAAATATGCCCTCACCAAAGGCACCCGTATCCTCATTCACCCATTCAATGCTGTAATTGTTTTTTACCTGCATTATCTTATCACCCTCACGGAATACGGTGTCCCCGTAGGCAATACTTTTCTTTTCGCTATCATCAGGGTTCAGCGACGCCTGCAAAAGATTATTAAGCGCCCTTACACCTGCCGTACCCTTCTTTGCAGGAGAAAGCACCTCGATATCCTTCATTGGGTCAAATCCGTAATAATCGGGAAGCCTTCGTACAACAAGGTCGCATACAGTTTTGGCAACGGCGTCTGCGTCATCCCTTTTTATAAGGAAGAAATCCCCGTTTGAGGAGGATATTACAGGATATTCTCCCCTGTTTATAAGGTGAGCATTTGATACTATGGCGCTGTTTTCCTCTTGCCTGTATATTTCGGTAAGCTTTACAGTGGTAAAAATCTTGCTTTCTATCATATCCGCAAGCACGTCCCCTGCCCCAACAGATGGAAGCTGGTCTGCATCACCTACTAAAACAAGGCGCGTACCCGGAACAAGGGCCTTCATAAGGAAGTACATAAGCATCATATCCACCATGGAAACCTCGTCCAATATAAGAACAGAGCAGTCCAAAGGGTTTGCCTCGTTGCGCCTAAATGAGCTTTTTTCGCCTGTGGAAAAATCGTATTCAAGAAGGCGGTGTATAGTTTTTGCCTCTATACCCGTTGCCTCACTCATTCGCTTTGCCGCGCGGCCTGTTGGCGCTGCAAGTGAAACGTCATCACCCTCCTCGGTAAAAATATCAATAAGGCACTTTATAAGTGTGGTTTTGCCTGTACCGGGGCCACCTGTAATAATGCTTACAGGCTTATCGCAGGCAGCAAGCACAGCCTCCTTTTGCCCCGAATTCAGTACAACCCCGTTTTTTCTCTGGAATTTTTGTATATATTTTTCTATTGAATTATGGGAGATACGGGAAACGTATTCCTCGTTTAATTCTGTAAGCCGTCTTGCGCAATAGCTTTCGGAATAGTAATACACCGGCAGATAATAGCGCCTTTCATCTGAAAGATTATCTGTATCAAGTATTATTTTTCTTATAAGCACCTGGGCTGTTATTTTGGATTCAACATCCTCCGCCTTAACGCCTATTGCACCCTTAACGCCATCTATAAGCTCGTTTTGCGGCAAATAGGTATGGCCTGCATTAGATGCCGCCTGCTTCAAAACGTAGAATATTGCCGCGTCTATACGGAATGGAGAATCATACTCCACGCCCATAAGCCTTGCAATTTTATCCGCCGTGGGAAAGCCTATTCCATCTACGTCCTCGGCTAATCTGTATGGATTTTCCTTTACAATATTTACCGTATTCCTGCCGTATATTTTATAAATTTTTGCCGCCATGGAGGCAGATACGGAGTACGTCTGCAAAAACAGCATTACCTCCCGTACGCTGAGCTGCTGCGCCAGGGCCTCTACAATAACGGGAATCTTCTTTTTCCCCAGACCCTCTACCTCATAAAGCCTTTGGGGCTCCTTTTCGATTATTTCAAGGGTATCCTCACCAAAGGCATCTACAATTCTGCCTGCCGTGGCAATTCCTACCCCGGGGATAAAACCCGAGGAAAGGTAACGCACAATACCCTCCTTTGTAGAGGGGGCAACAGAGCTGTAGCTGTACACCTTAAGCTGCTCGCCGAATTCCCGGTGCTTCACCCACGTACCGCTTAATACCAGTGTTTCACCGGGCATTACCCTTGCAAGCTCGCCTACGGCAGTAAAATAATCACTGCCTTGAGTATCGGACATCTCAAGAACAGCAAAGCCTGTTTCTTCATTCTTAAATACGATATCCTCAACCTGGGCAGTGATAGTAACCATTTTATCCTCTTATTTTTAACTAATTGCCAAATCAAAACCACATAAGTATTCCGAAGGGCGTATTATTTACCACCTCAAAATACAGTATTACAAGCCCCGCAAAAAGCACGGCAAATGAAATAAACCACTCCTTAAGAGAGTACACATCCTTTTTTTTGTAGGAATCATAGGCTGTAAAAAGAGCGAAGGGCATAGACATCATCATAAGATAAAGCCCCAGATACACAAAAAGGAAGGCCGTACAGGAAATATAGTATGTAAGGGCAACAATGCGCTTCCAATGCTTACCGCTTCGAAAGCCTATAAGCCATTTATATTTAGGCAGAAACTTAAAATCCTTAAGCTTTACCTTTTTTATTTCCTTTTTCTTACCCTGGGCATCCTGCTGGGCCCGGGCCATTTCTCTTTTTTTCTTATTACTGGGCATTTTCCCCTCCGTTTTTAATGCAAAGCAATTAAATATACCCTATTTTACCATTTTAGCAAGAGTTTTTCAAGAAGCCATAAGATACCTGTAACAAAAGGCACGGGAAGGGTTTATCCTGTGCCTTTTATGTTATCTCTGTGCTTTCCTTCTCTTTTTAACGCTTACGATAAGTATTACACCCGCAACAACAACCACACCGCCACACACACCACATATAACGGGGATTATGCTATCATTTGCGGGGCTTTCCTCTTTTACGCCCTTTGCAATTATGTAGGTTGAAAAATGGTCTGTGGAAAACGTCATCACACCGCCTTCAATATCCTCCCACATACACCATACAGGGCTTATTTTCCCCTCCTCATCAAGGTAATAAACCTTGTATTCACTGCTGTTTTGAGCGCTTGTGTTAAAAAAGGGAATACGCAGGTCGATTTTGTTATTGACGCCAAAGCTGTGGATATATTCACCGTTACTGTAAATCTCGGCAGAAATTATTCCGGCGGTTTCCGCGCCCTCTATTGCGGAAAGCTGCTTTTCATTAAGAGATGACGTACCTGTATTTTTTATGTGAAAGGTTACAGTCTCTCCGTTGACACTCTCAAGAATACCGCCTAACGTTTCAGGATATATAAACGCCTCAATATCCCCGATTTCTATGGTTACCGTACAGCTTTTATCAAGCATACCCTCCAGGGCAGAGGTGGGAATTTCCACGCCGCTATGGCTTGGTGCCTGTATTTGAGCAATATCACCGTTTACAAGGCCGCCTACGTACTGTTCCATTTGGGTCTTATCCGTTTTAAGTATTCCCTTATCCTCAACATTCTCCTCAAGGTTAGTGCCTCTGCTGTTTTCGTCGCAAACAGTATCCTTTTTGGAGCATTTTGTACATACCGCCGTTTTTGTGCCGTCTAATGTGCTGGTTGCATCCTTATTGCTTACGTATTCACCAAAGCTGTGCCCAAGGGCAGGCGTTGCGCTCACCTCGTAATAATCCGCACAGTCGGGGTGGGAGCAAACAAATATACTTGCCCCGCCAAGCTCACAGTCTGCATCTCTTTGAATTTCAACGTATTCGTGGGTATGCTCCACCTCAAAGGCATCTGATGTGTTTATTGCCTCATGGGTATCGTAAACGTATATCTGAATATGCTCGCCGCCCAGAGTTCCGCCTTCAAGGCCATCCACAGGTTTTCTTGATACTGTCAGCTCAATATCAGCAAAGCCCACGCCAACAGCCCTTACGTTGCCGTTTTCATCCACCTTCAATACGGATTCATTACTGCTGGTCCATTCAAAGGTATAGTTTTCCCGGCTGTACGCGCTGTCGTACACGGAATTAACTATGCCGCCCTCGTACCCTACGGGAATGCTCAGGCGCCCAAAGCGTGTAGAGGGCTCTACTGAAAGAGGAGTAATATCAAGAGCCTCTCCGCTTCCCTGATAAAAAACCCTCTCCCCCATTGTTACGATTCGGTTAGGGATAATTATACTGTTGTTGCCGATATTAACAAAGGACTTATACTGACTCTTCAATACGCCTACGTATCCGCCCGGCTCATAAATGCGGTAAAACCATCCCCCTCTATAATTTTCGCTCAGCTTAAAATTTGTTTTTGTATCGGGGTCCCTCACAGGATACCAGCGGTTGACCTTTTCCTCTGAATAATGATAGTAGGAGGTAAAAATCATATGCATATTGAGTATCTGTACGGGAGTGGTTCCGTCTGTATAAATCTCCCCTGTATCAACATTCACGTTGTAAAAGCTCTCGCCTGTATACATTGAATCGAGGTAAACGTGGGGCAATTCGGGATAGCGGTACGCAGGAGTAACACGTCCTACGTTTGTAATGTAGAAATTTTCCGCAATAAAGCGTCTGTCGCTAACGCCCATACGTCCCCAAAGCGTGTCGTACAGCACCCATTCCCCGTCAAGACGTACAAACACCCATGCGTGGCCTGCATACACGTAGCAATCCGTTTCGTCCTTCTCGAAAAGCTCATCTGCAGTTACGGCCTCCATATTCTGTGTCCAGCCGGAGGATACCACGGCAGGTATTCCCATAAGGCGCAATACGTCCTGCATAAGGTACGCAACGCCTGTACAGTCCCCCTCCCTATCCTTATACACGTCTATGGGGTAGGCATAGTCATATAAACTGTACGTAATATTTCTTCTTATCCAATGGTAGAGGGCATCTGCCTTTTCCCTGTCTGTTTGGTGGCCGTATGAAACGGCGTCTGCAAGGCTCTTAAGCTCACTCTTATCCTTATCACTGCCAAAATCCGGGGTAAGTGCATCCTCGGGGTATTTTTCAACGTATATTTCATCAAGATAACGGAAAACGTCATCAACTATCTGGGGAGTATACTCTATAAGCTTATCATTTTCTGCGCTTCTTACTGCGGCAAATACGTAGGGGCAGGCGCCCAATAACATTACTGTAATAAGTATAAATACTGTAAGCTTAAAATAAAGACGCGTTTTCATAATTCCTGTTTCCTGATTTGTGTTTTTATGCTGTAAGCCAATTAAACAGTATTTTACCACTTTAATTAAAATGTTTCAATAAAATCGGTGAGGTATGGGTAAAAAATAAAACGGGCGGTATTTTTACTGCCCGTTTTGTATTCCCGTAAGCATCAGTGGTGATGGTGGTGATGATGATGGTGGTGATGATGATCGCTTTGTGTATTATGCTCAACGTGGCAATACGTATTTTCACAATGCTCCCCCTCACACTCAAGCTCAAGGGTTGCGTGGTGAATATTATGCTCAAGAAGCTCCTCGCGCACCCTTTCCTTTATGTGATGCCCTTCTCCCCTTACGGCTATATGCATTGTGGCGTAATTTCTTTGCCCGTCAAGGCTCCATATATGTATATGGTGTACGTCTGTTACACCGTCAATGCCTAAAATATGCTCCCTTATTTCATCAAGGCTTACGTTATGGGGTATTCTCTCCAAAAGCACGTCCAAAGCCATTTTAAGACCCTTTATTGCGTTTATAAATATGAATACCGCCACGCACACAGACATTATGGGGTCTATTATCTTAATATCGGTAAAGCGCATAATTATAGCGCCCACAAGCACAACAGCCCAGCCAAGCACGTCCTCAAGCATATGGAGGTTAACCGCCCTTTGATTTAAGGATTCACCGTCCCGAGTAAAAACCGCCGCGCCAAAATTAACGCACACGCCAACTACGGCAAATATTATCATAAGACCGTAGTTTATTTCCTTTGGCTCGATTATTCTCATTATAGCGTTATATACTACAAGAATAGACCCTACCAGAAGTATGAGTATGGTTATAACGCTTCCCATAACAGAGTAACGCCCATAGCCGTAGGTATACATATCGTCAGGCTGTTTTTTACTTTTTTTCTCCAGAAAATACGAAACGCCTATACTTGCGGCATCCCCCATATCGTGTATGGCATCCGATATAATAGCTACGCTGCCCGAAAATATACCGCCTATAAACTCAAACACAGAAAAGGCAAAATTCAAAATAAACGCGATTAAAATTCTTTTTTCCGATTTCATAAATATCTCCGTCTTGACTAATTCTTAACTTTGTCGTACAATAAATACAATACCGAACACATTGTTCTGTATAATCATATCAGTATACAGATCGGGATTCAATATACGATATTGAGCCCCTATTCAATACTGAACAAATTCGACAAAATGTACGGAAAAAATATGGACAGACGCCAACGTAAAACAAGAGAAGCGATATTCAACGCATTTACACAGCTTTTATCAAAAAAGAATTTTAATCAGATCACCGTTGAGGATATAATAAACCGTGCCGATATCGGCAGAGCAACCTTTTACTCCCACTTTGAGACCAAGGATTTTCTTTTGAAGGAGCTTTGCGAGGAGCTGTTTTGCCATATATTCGACGTTATTGAGGGGCACAATTCTCACAGGCACATATTCGATTGCGATGCCCCCGACTCCGTATTTCTGCACCTTTTTCAGCATCTTCAAAAGAACGACAATAATATATTGGAGCTTCTTTCATCACAGAATAACGAGCTTTTTCTGCAGTATTTCGAAAGCAATCTTAAGGAGCTTGTAATAAGCCAGCTTCCATTGTTTGAATCAAGAAAAAGCGATAAATTACCAAAGGCCTTCTGGATAGACCACATCACCTCAACCTTTGTGGGTACCCTTAAATGGTGGATAGCCAACGGCACAAAGGAGCCGCCCGAGGTAATTACGGAATATTTCTTTTTGGCGGTGTAAAAAATAACCCTGCGGCAATATTAACGCAGGGTTGTTATCATATTTTCATTGTACCAAATACCAAACTATCAGCAGAAAAATCAATATACATCCTGCCACAATGGTTACAGCACCCAATACACCCATTCCGGAATTATCTTTTGTTTGATTTGTTTGGGAATTAACACTATTTATTTCCTGCTTTTTAGGATAAAATTTATCTTCTACTTTTTCTACTTTTTTTACTATATTTGTTTTTTTAGGTTGTATCGCCTTGTGATACATAGCAAGAGGGTCTGTTTGATTCATTATTCTCTTGTAAAACACTTCAAGCCATTGTTCATCACCATAATCGCACATATTTTCCTCCGTACAACCAGGCTCGTGGGAAATTTTATTTCTTACCCATCGGTAATGCTTTAATTTCCTTAAATCATCATCCCAACCCTTTACCAAGTATGGCCCCTTTGGTGTATTAAGCATTTCATCAATATATGTTGACACAGGGCGTTCAGGCCCAAACACTTCGCCACACAGCTTTTCCAATCGCTTGTATGCATCAATAAAACCCATAGCACTCTCCTTGCAATGTTACTCCTCAACAATTCAATTATATCATTTTACAGTACGTATTTCAAATTTACCGTTTTATCAAAAAAACAACCCAAGGCGTTTTAACACCTTGGGTTGATGAATTTTCAATATAAAAAAGCTTTACCGATTATCCAATAGCTATAAGGCCTGTTTCATTCAAAATCAGCAATACCATATACACCGCATAAATTCCAAGCAAAACAAAGCCCTGCCACTTTTTGAAGCGACCCTGAATAATGGTAGGTATAACTGCAACAGCGCAAGCCGCAATACAAACGGGGAAATCAAATACAAGGTTGATTTTCTCAACGGGAAGAGGCTTACCGCTTATAACTGCGCAAAGAGGAAGAATAAGGGTTGTATCAATAATATTTGCGCCGATAATATTACCTACGGAAAGTGATGACTCCTTTTTCCTAATCGCAGTAAGCGTTGTAACAAGTTCAGGGAGAGACGTACCCAATGCAATTACAGTAAATCCGATAATCGTTTCGCTTACACCTAAGGATGACGCAATTGTTTTTCCTGACGATACAAGGAATTCCGCACCTAAAATAATCGATGCCGTGCCAAGGAGAAACCAGATTATCTTTTTGGGAACCTCCTTTTTCTCGTATATGTCTATAACGTCTGTTTCAGCGCCCTTTTTGCCCTCAATAACGTTACTTATCATAAATACGATAAATATTGCCCAAAGTATATATGCAGACCACGTGGGAAGTGCGTTACCAAATGAAAGGACAGTTAAGCCCACAATTGCCGCAAGGAAAAGGCCTCCCTTAAGTGAAAAGCTCTTTCTGCTCACAACACCTGCTATGGCAACAAGCGAAACTCCCATTATAAGCGTTGTATTTGCTGTAACTGAACCAACTGCGTTACCGATTGCAAGCTGCGCAGAGCCGTTCATAGCTGCACGAACAGAAACAAGAAGCTCGGGCAAGGTTGTTGCAAATGATACAACCGTTGCACCAACAACAAACTTCGGTATGCCTGTTGCTTCTGCAAACCATGAAGCAGAGTCAACAAACCAATCTCCGCCCTTTATTGTAAGCATAAGACCTACGATAAATATAACTGCGGCAACTGCAACAAGCATTCCACCCTCTAACGAGTTAAAAACAGAAAATCCAAAAAATTCCAATTATATTCCTCCAAAGTAAATTCTGTTAAAATCGATTTATTATACCATATTCAGACAAAACCTTCAACCTTAACGCATAATCGAAATACCGAGGGCCCTGCGGAATGAATATTAAAATAATCCTAAGATTTTCACATCCTAGGGTGTTTCTGTTTATTTATACCAGCCGTACTTTTCGCAAAGCTGCTCAACCCTTGCAATGCGCTCCTCCCGGGCACCTGGACAAATCTGGTCACTGACGCCCAAGGTGAAATTTCTGTGAGTCTTGTAAAATGACAGCAGATTCTTCACGTATTCATCAAAATCCGCATCTGAAACCGTATCGGTAAAATACCCTCCGGGGATACCGCCCCAAACGATACACCGCCCCGCAACAGCCTTGCTAATCTCTTCAAGGGTCATATCGCCAACAGGGGCAGGTGTCAGTGCCTCAAGCACGTCAAAGCCGTTTCCTGCCACCTCGCAAAGAAGCCCCTGCAGAGTACCGTCCATATGGATGAAGGAATATTTTCCTGCCTCGCGAATCTTTGCCGTCCACTTTCTGTGAAAGGGCGCCACATACTGCTCGTAATAGGACTTGCCCAGCACCTCTGAGGAAAGGTTTTCGGGGATCATAACGCAGTCTGCGGGAGCACCAACGGTTATAGCAGCAGCCTCCTCATATTTTTTTGTCATAATCTCAAAGAGCTCCTCAAAGCCTTCCGGGTCGTCCATCATGGCAAAAACCAGATTTTGGATTCCTGCATCGCAGGTAACAAGCTGCATAAAAGGCGTTCTGGGGGTATAGACAAGCACAACACCGTACCCGTCCAGATTTTCATGAAGTGTATTGCAAAAGTCGTAATACGGCTCAAAGCGGGTATGCTCCCAGATATACTTCAGCACAGGGATATCCTTTGCATCCTCAAGCAGATGATGTGTATATGCATCAGAAAATGCGGTGGGAAGATACCGCTGGGTCTCATAAACCGTACCCACCGGGGTCTCATAACGTATTGTAGTATCGTTTCCGTTCTTTTCGGTGGTAATAGTAACCCCGTCAATAAATTTATAAAACGGACAATGCCCCTGCAGATAAAAGCCGACACCAAGCCTGCGGTGGAGATTAAGCCTGGCTACAGGACCGTCCTCTGCAGGATTCAGTGTACCCATATCCCGCTCTGCGCGCATCCACCAATCAAGGTCGCCGTTCCAGGGGATTCTATCCGGCTGTCCACCGGAAAGTAATGTCAGAATCCGTTCACGTCTGTTCATTTTTATACCTCCCAAAGGGGTCTATGTTTGTATACAGTATACCACATTTGATTACAGGTTGTATATAAATTTATAAGCTTTACCCCATGTATGCGTAATATTACACAAGCAACGGTCTGCGCCATTGAGCATCCGTAATAACCCATGCCCCGTGGAATAATTTTGTATATTTCTACACATTTGCCGTTTCCGTTGGCAATACAATAATGTGCTTTTGTTTTTTGAGGGCATAGTCAAGAGCGATTTTTGTGCCGCTTTTTCTGATGCTTGGGGCGTTTTGCTTGTCATAGTAGACAATGCAAAAGCGGCTGTTATCTATCATTTCATAATTACGCTCCACATAGGCTGCCCTGCCTGAATTTATTATCTTTTCAGGATAATAAGTATCCTCGTAGCTTTCAAGTAAGTAGCTTTTATAATGCTCACTTATATACGGATATTCCGCCCGCACGTAGATTCGTTTTACGTGGGGGTATTTTTCTTTTAGTTCGGTTACAAGCTCAAGGCACAGGCTATTAAAGCGGCTCTTACTTCCGAAAAGAAATGTATCAACTTTTTCGTCCGTAATAAGTTTTTCAACGGCTTCGGTTATTTTCGCCCTTAGCTCTTCGGTTTCGTTTATGGTTCTGTGTCCGAAGATGCAGCAGGTGTTTTCTTGCATATACACTTCTCCAAAGTAAATAATATTTTACTTATTATATATTATCTTTCACTCTAAGTAAATATATCTGCAATTATGAGCTATAATAATTCACCCCTCTTTTCGGTAAAATATATGTATAAAAAAGGGGCGTTAGAATGAAAACAGAATTTCCGGAAAAGTATATTACTCTTGGATTAAAGATTGCATATTACCGAAGAAAAGCAGGCTTTACACAGGAATACTTTGCTGAACTTATCGGCAAAAGCGTAAGCTTTATTGGGCAGGTCGAAGGCACAGGCACAGTTCGTGGCGTTTCGCTTGAAACCTTATTCAAGATTGCACAGGTATTAAAGGTACCACCTGCAAAATTGTTAGAAGAAGATTAAGCTGTATATATGCAAAAACACTCTGCCGCAACAGCAGAGTGTTTTTATTGTAAAAAAAGCCATTTACACTCAGTTTCAAGTGTAAATGGCTTAAATATTTTTTCTATATTTTCTTAATCCAACGGCTTCATCGTGGGGAACAACAAAACGTCCCTTATTGAAGCGCTGTCTGTAAGAAGCATTACAAGTCTGTCTATACCGAAGCCAAGGCCGCCTGTGGGAGGCATACCGTATTCAAGAGCAGTTACGTAGTCGTAGTCTACCTCGCTTGTGCTGTCGGGGTCTGCAGCGTGCTTTGCAGCAACCTGAGATTCGAAGCGCTCCTTCTGGTCGATAGGATCGTTCAATTCGGAGAATGCGTTACCGAATTCCGTAGCGTTTATAAAGTACTCAAAGCGCTCTGTAAACGCTGGCTCTGAGGGCTTGCGCTTTGCAAGAGGTGAATTCTCAACAGGATAGTCGTAAATAAACGTAGGCTGAATGAGATTTTCCTCAACGTATGCATCAAATATCTCAATAAGTACAGTGCCCTTTGTTGCATCCTCAGGAACAGCAACGTGCTTTTCCTTTGCAACACGGCGGGCATCCTCATCACTTGCCCAATCGTAATAATCAACACCGGCATACTTTTTAACAGCCTCAACCATTGTAAGGCGCTCCCAGTTGCCCATATCGATTTCGTGGCCCTGATACATTATCTTCGTTCCGCCGCAAACCTTAATTGCAAGCTCCTTGTAAAGCTCCTCAACAAGGTCCATCATATCGTGGTAATCGGCGTATGCCTGATAAAGCTCAATAGATGTAAATTCGGGGTTGTGCTTTGTATCCATACCCTCGTTTCTGAAGATTCTGCCAACCTCATAAACACGGTTCATGCCGCCTACGATAAGGCGCTTGAGATAAAGCTCTGTTTCGATACGGAGGTACATATCCATATCAAGAGTGTTGTGATGTGTTTTGAAGGGGCGCGCTGCTGCACCGATTTCAAGGGGTACGAGGATAGGCGTATCAACCTCAAGGAAGCCCTTTGAATCAAGATATGCGCGGATTTCCCTTAAAATCTGTGAGCGCTTGATAAACGTATCTCTTACCTCGGGATTTACTATAAGGTCAACGTAGCGCTGACGGTAGCGTGTATCTGTATCCTTAAGGCCGTGGAACTTTTCGGGAAGGGGTAAAAGAGATTTTGCAAGAAGCTCTATATGATTTGCGTGGATGGAAATTTCACCTGTCTGTGTTGTGAAAACTACGCCCTTAACGCCGATAACGTCGCCAATATCCCATTTCTTGAACTCTGCGTAATCCGCCTCACCAACGTCATCGCGCTTAACGTAAAGCTGAATATCACCCTCGCCGTCGCGAAGATTTACGAAGCTTGCCTTACCCATAACACGCTTTGTTATGATTCTGCCGCCGAGAGAAACAACCTTGCCCTCCCAGCTTGCGTAATCACCCTTTATCTGTGCAGAGTATGCATCTACGTCGTATTTTGTTTTTACAAAGGGATCGTTTCCTGCCTGCTGTAATGCCGCAAGCTTATCACGCCTTACCTGTAAAATTTCAGAAAGTTCGTTGCGTTCGTCCATTTTTATCTCCTGTGTTATCTGTGGAATGAAACAACCTTAAGCTTAAGGTCTCCATCGGGAGTTGATGCCACTGTATCCTCACCTGCAGACTTACCCAAAAGCGCAGAGCCTATGGGTGATTCGTGTGAAATCTTGTTCTGTGAGGGGTCTACGTCTGTATAGCCAACGAGCTGTACCTCAAACTCCTCTTCCATTTCATAATCGTAAACGGTAACGATATGACCCATGCTGACCTTGTTATCCTCAGCATTTTCGTCAATGATTATAGCTTCCTTAACCATCTTCTCAAGGCGGATTATTTCGCCCTCAACGAATGCCTGCTCTTTTTTGGCTTCGTCATATTCTGCATTTTCAGAAAGATCACCGTAGCTGCGAGCAATCTTTATTTTCTCCGCAACGTCCTTGCGTCCCTGTGATTTCAATGTTTCAAGGTCAATTTTAAGCTGCTCATAACCGCTTGCAGTTACATAATATTTTTTGTCCATTCCTATCCTCCGTTTTGCCCTGCGTAATCGCTATACCCTTGTATGTATATGCTTCTTACGCAAAAACAGTCCAAAATACATAAAAAGAAAACATCCGGTAGCAAAAAACTTGACACCGAAACGTTACTTCCTACGGTATGATATCATTTTCAAACGAATAATGATATTTATTATTTAATATTATACATCATTTTATCCGTAATGTCAAGAAAAAGCGTAAACTTGACATGTTTTTCGTTTAGGAATATAATAAATCGGTGAAAATCAGATTATGATTAAGCAATATTTCAATACAAACGAAAGGGATTTTTTTATGACTAACGATATTAAGATAAACCGCGAAAATATTTTCAAAATCATAAAGAAGTGGCTTTACAGCGATAAGGATATTTTCATACGCGAAGTTATTTCCAACTCTGTGGACGCTATTTCAAAGCTTGACAAGCTTGCAAAAAGCAGCGCAGATATCACCCCCGCGCAGCCCCGTATAGATATACTTGTGGATGCAGACGCAAAAACTCTCTCTATCACTGATACGGGCCTGGGCATGACTGCCGAGGAAGTAGATAAGTACATCAACGAAATCGCCTTTTCCGGCGCAACGGACTTTGCTGAAAAATACAAGGATATCACCAAGGACCCCTCCGCTGATTTTATAGGCCACTTTGGCTTGGGCTTTTATTCCGTATTTATGGTAAGCACAAGGGTTGAAATAGATACCCTTTCCTACGCCCCGGGCGCAAGGGCTGTTCACTGGGAAAGCGAAACAGGTGAAACCTATGAAATAAGCGATTCCACACGCACCCAGGTAGGTACAACTATCACCCTCCACATCGCCCCCGACAGCGAGGAATTCTTAAATCTCTACCGTGTACGTGAGGTTGTAAGAAAATACTGCAGATTTATGCCCTACGAGATTTACGTTGAGGACACCTCTCCCAAGGAGCCTATCAAGGATGCAGACGGAAAGGAAAAGGCGCCCTATACTCCCCAGCCTATAAACGATACACACCCCCTCTGGCTTAAGGCGCCCGGCGAATGTACAAAGGATGAGTACGTTGATTTTTACAGAAAGGTTTTCATGGATTACAATGAGCCTCTTTTCTGGATTCATCTTAACGTGGATTTCCCCTTCAGGCTTAAGGGTATCCTCTACTTCCCCAAGCTTTCCAACAAGTTTGATACACTTGAAGGTACCGTAAAGCTTTTCAATAACCAGGTGTTTATTGCGGATAACATTAAGGAGGTTATCCCCGAATTCCTTATGCTCCTTAAAGGCTGCATAGATTCACCTGATATTCCTTTGAACGTTTCAAGAAGCGCCCTTCAGAATGACGGAACTGTTACAAAAATCGCAGGCCACATCACCAAAAAGGTAGCCGAAAAGCTTAAATCTCTCTTCAATAACGAGCGTGAAAGCTACAACAGCTACTGGTCTGACATAAACGTATTTGTAAAATACGGCTGCCTTAAGGACAGAAAATTTTACGACAGCATTAAGCCTGCCCTTATATTCAAAACAACGGCAGACGAATACAAGGTAATAGAGGAGCTTATAGATACGTCTGCCGAAAGTAACACCCTTTATTACGTTACTGATAAGGATAGGCAGTCCTCCTATATCAGGATGCTCAACGACAAGGGCTCAGATGCTGTTTACCTTGATACGATTATAGACAATCAGTTTATAACAATGCTTGAAAATGAGTACAAGGGCCTTAAATTCCTCCGTGTGGATTCTGCCGCTGCAATGAATAATGCAGACGCCCCCTCTGACGAGGCTATATCTGCGCTTTTCAAAAGCGCCCTTAACGACGATAAGATTTCCGTTGAGGCAAAGCCTATGGGCGCTGATGCCACACCTGCAATACTCCTTATTGATGAGGAATCACGCAGAATGAGGGAAATGTACGCACAGTATATGCAGAGCATGAACAGCGCTGCCGATATAGATTCTGTATTCCCCCTTCAGCTTACACTTACCGTAAATACAGATTCAAAGCTTGTGAACAACGTTTGCGCTATGGAGGAGGGTGAATTAAAATCAGACCTTATTGCCCAGATTTACGATATGGCAAGGCTCTCTGCATTTACGATTACACCCGAAAATATGGAGCAATTTATTACAAGAACCAAAAAGCTTCTCGAAAGGCTTTAATTAGCACAGCCAACTGTTGCACTTAATAAAAATATTTGCTATAATACAGTATGTTGAATTCAATATACTGTATTATTTTTTATACTGTATTATTATAGGTGGCAGATATGTTTTACGAACGCTTAAAAGCATTGTGTAAGGAGCACGGTACTACGGTTACCGCGCTTTTATCCACCCTTAACATTTCACCTGCACAGGGTACGTGGTGGAAAAAGGGCTCCTCCCCAAAATACGAAACCCTCGTAGTTCTTGCACAGCATTTTAACGTATCCGTAGATTATTTAATGGGTAAGGATGATAATGCATCAGCGCCAAAGCCACAAAACGCCTACGATATTTCCCCCCAGGGCTTTTGCAAGCTGCCTATTATAGGCGCTATCTCTGCAGGGTACGACGGCGTTGCCCATGAGGAAATTGTAGGCTACGCCTACGCAGACGTTCCCTGCCCTTCAAGCTACATTTATCTGCTTGTAAAGGGGGACAGTATGTACCCCGACATAAAGCAGGGCGACCTTGCCTTAATAGAAAAAACACCTATTGTACCAAACGGAAGCATTGCCGCTGTTATATACAACGGGGATGAGGCTACGCTAAAAAAAGTGAAAAAGGAGGGGGACACCCTTATACTTTCACCACTGAACACAGAATATGAGCCGCTTATTTTCCACGGCGATGAGCTTAAAAGCGTTAAATTCGTGGGAAAAATGGTGGAGATAAAGCGAGTTTACAAGTAAGAGTAACACAGAGCCTCTTTTTACATACTATGTGTGTAAAAGGAGGTTTTTCTTATGAACGAAAACAACGTATTGCTCCTTACCCAGGACCATAATGATACGCCCACAGATGAAATCACCTCTGCTCCCATATATAATGAGCAAAGAAGCGGTACACCAAATTACATACCTCTTGTTGTGTTTTTTACACTTATGGGCAATTCACATTCAAGAGGGGCTTCACCGTTTTTTTCCCGGGAGATAAATCCGGAATTGTCGGATATGCTTCACGATATTGCCCAATATATGCCCCAAGCGCGTGCCGCTAATATTGAAAGAGCATCTACCCTGCTTGATTTTATATCTAAAATCAATTCACCCGCCCAAGTAACAATAGCAAGGAAGGAAAACGCCACCCCTATTGAGATTTATTCCTCTCTGAAAAGGTATATCCCTCTTCCCATGAGGCAAACGGTAGATATGCTTATGACCTCTGCCTCCTCCGTAAAGGGGCTTAAAAGAAGCAACAAATCAGACGACCCTCTGGATTCAATTATAAACACACTTTCCACAATGCGTAATCTAAAAAAAGGGCTCGGTATGGCAGGTGCGGCGGCAGAGATTATCAGTGATATGAGCAGTGTAAAAAACGATGCAGGGGAAAACCCGAAAGCAAATATGCCCGATATTTCAAAGCTTATGGAGCTTATGGGTACGCTTTTTACCAAAAAATAAAAGCTCCGCCCTACGGAGCTTTTATTGCCTTTATGCAGATGCATATCTTTTTTCGAGAAGCTTGTAAATATCACATTCCCTGTATCGGAATCTACAGCAATAAGAGCAGATTACCTTTTCCTTTTTTTCCTCTGTGGAATAGCTTGTTTTTATTGTTTTATCTGATGCAAGGGCATCCTCGCATATTACAGAGTATTTTACGTCCCGTTTGTAAAAAGGGCATTTTACATATACGTCAAATTTACTTTTAGCCATACACCTTCACCTCTTTTTAATTTTCGCACCATTTATGGGCTACGGCTTCTACAAGCTCATCATCTGCAAATATTGTAGGGCACCCGTAATCAAATATCATGGTATCTGCCTCGTTTGAGTGCTTGTGCTTGAACTCCCTTACGTATTCATTGTAAAGAATTTCCTTCAAATGACGTATTTCACGTTTTTTGAGCCACTCCTCATTGGGCTTTTCGTGTATATCCACATTTGTATAATACTCAGGATATATAAATTCCTCCATTATAATGTCGTGAACCTCCCCGTTCCCTGCTGCACACTCTGCGCAAAATATTGCACCGTCATCCAGCATAAGCACGCTCTCGTTCACGTAAATTGGCGAATGACAGGCATCGCACTGCGCTACAACTGTGTCCTCTCTTAAGTAAACACTTTCTTCCTCAAAATCATCGTCGAAGGGAATATCATCATCGTAATATTCCCCATACTTATACATCTTTGCCATTTTAATTCCCCCTTATTTTATCTTTTTATTTTATATAACGTAAGTCTGGCATTGCTTACGTTCAGGATGTTTATATTATAATACAGTTTTCTGTATTATTCAACCCCAAAGTGTACAAAAATATGTACAGATAAATGAATAATTTTGGGAATAAAGGTATTTATTCTAAAAAAATATATTAAGCGGTATTCAAGATAATAAAAAACACCCCGTGGTAAACCACGGGGTGTCTATTAAGTACGTGACTTAATCTCTAGCTAATAGCGAATTACTTGTAGGGGTTAGCTGCAAGCTTAGGCATAGCGTCGAGGAGCATTGCCCATCTGTATTCGAGAACGAGCTCGTAACCAGCTGCGATAGCATCCTGCTTCATCTGTGCGAAAGATTCGTCATCAACTTCGTTTGCATAGTACTTGGATCTCCATGCACCGCATACAGATGTAACTGCTGCGTCCATAGCTTCCATTTCAGCTGCTGTCTTGTTAACTGCCTGAGCTGCTGCGTCTGTGCTGCCCCATGCGCCGGGGTAGTTGCACTGACCCTTAGTGATCATGCCCTGGATCTTGTTGTAAACAGCTTCCTGATACTGATACTTAGCAGATGTGTAAACTGTGAGGTTTGCGATGAAGTCATAGTTAGACTTGTGCTCAAGACCGAATCTGTAGTAGTCAAGCTGCTCAGTGAGAACGTTTGTCTGTTCCATTTCAGGTGTGTATGTGTCGTTGTAGTACTTAAGGAATTTTACCTTGCCGTCAACGAGCTTATAAGAAACGTCTTCAATACCAAACTGCTGTCTCATTTCGCCTTCCTTAGAAGCGGACCAGTCGATGAATGCGATAAGTCTGTCGATGAGTTCCTGGCTTGCTGTAGCGCCAATAACCTTACCGGACCAACCGAAAGGCATGTTGTTGTAACCGATGGGTGAAAGTCCTTCGAATGTAGGATCTTCAGGTACAACTGCCCATTCGTAGCCAGGGTTACCTGCCTGTGCCTTGTTGTTAATGTCTGCAAGGCCGTTGAAGCTATCCCATGCGAAGATAGCGCCGTCGTTCTGGAGAGCTTCCTGCTTGTTAGCATAGATACCCTTGCCTGTTTCAACGTTCTTGCTATCCTGAGCAAAGATAGTGTTTGTGTTCATGAGATCTCTGTAAGCGCTGATAGCCTTGAGGTATGCATCCTGCATAAGACCATATTCAACAGCACCGTTGTGAGTTCTCCATTCGTTGGAGTGAAGAACGCCGCATGCGTTGAAGATAGGTTCTCTCTCGTAGTAACCCCACTGACCCCAAGCATCGTTGTTAGACGGACCCCAGTCATAGAGCATTGCAGAGCAGCCATCGTTCTCAGTTGCAAAAGTCTTCATGATCTGAATAACCTGTGCGAGATCTGTGGGAGGTGCATCCATGTCGAGTTCTGTCTCGAAGTAATTCTTGTTGTAGAGCCATGTGTAGTAAGCAACTTCATAGTTTCTTATGGGGAGAATGTAGAGCTTACCAGTTGTTCTGGAACCGAGGCAGCTCTTGCAGAAATCCCAAGCATACATAGCATCGCCCCATACGCCCTGAACGTAGTTGTTGAGCTTGCCAGCTTCTACATAGGGAAGAAGGTCAACGAGCTTGCCCTTGTCACCGATTTCCTTGAAGGGTTCATCGGGGTTCTGCCAGTTGAAGGACCAGCCGGGCATCCAGTCAGGTGTGTCGTTACCAGCAAACATCTTGAGCATGTTCTCCTGGAATTCGTTTGTTGTGGAAACGTCACCGGGGGGAGTCTTGATAACTTTTACGCACTTAAGACCCCAGTCTTCGAGAAGGTACTGTGCTGTGTTAGCAGCATAGGGACCGTGCTCCATAACGGAGAACTCCAAAACCTTCATTGTGTCGTCGGGTGTTGTGTCAGGTGTTGTAGTGCCGGGAGTAACATCGGGCTGCTCTGTGGGTGCTGCACAACCTGCAAAACACGCGATTGCTATTGCCAAAACGAGCAATAAAGCAAACAGTTTTTTCATATTTTCCTCCTTAAATTTTACCGTTAAGGTTGAGGTTCCTTAACAGGGTTTATATCATATGCTTACGCATTTTGATATCTCTGAATGTTATTGGCTCCCTGCTTAAACCAAAAGAGCCAATAGATTCCACATATAATTGCATAAGTATTATATACCTAATCAATTTCTTTGTCAATATATTTCGTTAACTTTTTAATCACAATTTTTATTTAATGCGTTTTTCGGATTTTTCCGTTGTTTTATCAGTTTTTTTGTAGAAAATAATTAAAATTAAATGAATACATTAATAAAATATCCACACTCTTTCTTTCTTTTATAATATGGAAAAGGAGGATATCATGCCAATTAACGTAATTTTATCTTAATAATTTCATTTTTTACCGCCATTTTTACAAACTGAAATTCCTTCAACAGTCCAAACTTATGAACAAGATTTTAATCTATTTACCCGGCTTTGACATGCGCGGTTTAATACAATATATACAACCCAAGTGTTCAATTATTCGTTTCGCCAGCTATATCGCGATACAGATATTACTGTATCATTTTTCAGGTACAGATAGTAAAAATCATCCTCATAAGCAGATGCCTTTACGCATATTCTCTGCAACCTGTACTACGATATTACACCGGGTGCAATAGTATTATACGTACTCATAAATTTATGGAAGTTTTCATCTACCCTGTAATATCTGAAATCAACTATTTCTGCCTCTCCGGTATTGTACACTATTTTTTCTACGATACAGTTGTATTCATTACTGTAATAAAACTGGGCGTCGGGGTGATTATTGGCAAACTTGAATATAAAGAAATAATTACAGTCTGACGATATGGAAAAATCCTCGGAGGGTGCGTCACTTAAGGGAACCGCTGTGGAAAAAAAGCCTACTATTGATTTCATTTGGAGGCGCCTGTCATCCGTATCACTTCCTATAGTAAAGGAAAGAGATTCATCACTCATAGAGTTATAATCCTCGGTTATAGATACGTTGATTACCTCTCTTTGAACAAAATTGTTATAATACAAGTCGTTTGCTACAATTTTTCCGTTGGTAAAAACATAAAATATACTCAACGCCATGCATAAAAGTATCGGTAAAAGAACTCTCCTCATTGAAACCTCCGTAATCCAGTATCATTATACCATTTTATCCTCTATTGTCAAACCAAGGAATTTTAATTCTTTGTGCAATTATTTTCAATAAATATTTCTGCTTTATTTTGCAAAATATGATATAATTCTATTAAATACGGCATTCCTTTACGTTATAAAGGAGAAAGGAAGGCTTTCGACAAATGAAAGCCACGGTTATTAATATGTATTTTGAATTTGACGATACAAACAGCAGCTTAACCTACACGGAGCTTGAGCAGGAATACGAAAAATGCAAGGAGGAATACATTACACGCTTTGGCGCAGACCTTCAGGCTGCTTCCAGAGATGCCTCAGCGCGTATGCTTCTTGAAAAAATGGATAAGATCTTTGAAAGAATGCTTATGCTTGATACAAGCCGTATAATCACCTCACAGACTCAGGATTCAAGTAAGCTTCAGTAACACCACATTGAAATCAGCACAGCATATATTGCCTCTGTATACCGGAGGCTTTTTTATTGTACCCATAAAATACACAAAAAAGAGGTCTTTCATTTGAAAGACCTCTTTTATTATGCTTTTGTTATTATCCTTTAATACCTGTGCTCTGTACGCTCTTCATAAAGTATTTCTGAACGAGGAGGTAGAAGATTATCAGGGGGAACAGTGTTGCAAGTGTCTGCGCCATTGTTGCCTGAATACCTGCATAGGCTTCACCGTTTGCATACTTAACGTCAACGCCAGCATGACCGAGTGTACCCATAGTAAGCAAGCGGATAGACAAGAGAGTACCGCCACTCATATCCATATTGAGCATATAGGCAGTAGGCTCAAAGTAGTCGTTCCAATGCCATACAATAGAAAGGATGAGGGTAACAAGTGAAACGTTACCTGTAAGAGGTATCATAACTCTTGTAAATGTTGAGAAGATACCGCATCCGTCGATCATAGCAGCCTCTTCAAGCTCCTTAGGTAAGCCGGCAAATGTCTGCCTGTACAGGAATACGAATATACCGCCGTTAAGACCTAATCCAAGGAACGTAGGAAGCAGGATTGCCCACTGGTTAAGCAGATCAAACTGTATGTACTGGAATGTCAAGGGCCATGTAAGAACCTGTACGGGAAGTATCATGGAGAAGATAACCAGGATAAATACGAGGTTACGGCCCAGGAACTTAAATCTGCCCAAGGCATATCCCAATGTAATACCGGAGAAAAGATGTCCTATTGTTGCAATCAGAACGAATCTGACTGTGTAGGGCAGGTTAACACCGTATTTCATTGCAGGGAATGCAAGCTTAAGGTTTTCCCAGAAAATACCACGCTTGGGAAGCCATGTAACAAAGGTATCAGTAAGGTCAATCTTTGTCATCAAGGACGTGGAAATCATATACAGGAAGGGAAGAAGGAATACGAATGCAAAGTCTATAAGGACAGCGTAAGTAAAGAGCTTAATTATAAAATTAGTCCAGAACTTACGTGTTTTGAGCATTATAAAGAGTCTTTCCTTACGTGACAAAACCTCGTGCTTCTCATTAGGATCAAACGATTCCTCATTTAACATATTAACATCTATATCAGACATCGTCATATCCTCCTATCACATATCTCTGCCGGTTGTTCTCTTGATAATAGGCTTCATCAACAAGAAGATTACACCTATTAGCAGGAATACGAACACGGCGTATATCCAGCCAACTGCGGCCACCTTACCCTGTTCCATAACGGTACTTGAACCTGCAGAGCCCTTTGTATTTACGAAGTAAGTACTTATGGGGTTATCTGAGTCCATAATACGTGCGATAACCGTATAAACCAAGTTAACAAGGATCATAGGAGTCATCATAGGAAGGGTGATTTTCCAGAACATTTCCCACTGAGTAGCGCCGTCGCAGTATGCAGATTCGTACAATGTATGGGGGATATTCTGCAAGCCTGTAAGGAATATCAGTGTCTGAACGCCTGTTTTCCAAAGTGTTCTTACGAAAACATTCATGAATGATTCAACAATAACCAGCACCTCATCGCCGAAGTACTGCAACAGCTCCTTAGGTACCCGAATACCTGCGGTCATAGAGGTATCAACCTCACCTGCCTCACCGCCAACGGCGCCCTGTACAGCAGCGTCGTTAGTTGCATCAGATGCACCCTCCATACCGCCACCGGACATGATCTTCTGCATTGCAACACCTGTACCAAGTATAACCGGGAAGAAGAATACAGCTCTGAAGAAGCCTCTTCCCTTTATATCAAGGTTGAGCAATATTGAGAAGAAGAATGCGGCGATATTGATTATAGGAAGCTCTACAACTGACGACGTAATCGTAGTTGTAAGAACTGTTATAAACTCTGTATCTGCCGTAAAGAGCTTTATGTAGTTATACCATCCAACGTTCTGCATGCTGAATGAAAGGTTGTCAACAACAACAGAGAAGCTCATTCTTATAGAAACGATGAAGGGAGCAAGCTTAAAGAATGCGAATCCTAATAAGAAGGGAAGCACGAATAAGAAGCCTGCCAGAGCGTATCTATCCTGATTGGTAAATACAAACCTTTCGTTTTTACTTTTTTTCTTTTTTGCTTTTTTAACGTCTGAAGATACCGACTCAGCAATTGGATCAGCAACAATTACGTCTTCAAAATAATTTTCAGTTCTCATTGTTCCTCCTTACCTTACAACCTTGTAAGACAATGCTGCCAGACGAACGCCATCTGCATATGTGTCATATCGGTTGTAGTTTACGTATATCTCAACACCGTTGCTGTAAACAGTTTTATATACGTTATATGCAACCTTTTCATGTCCTACAATTGTTTCGGAATAAGTATCGCCGAACTGAGTGTTGAACTCGTTGTAAATATCTGCGATTCTGTGGTTCCATTCAGTGTACTGACATGAGAACATATCGTTGTTCTCAGTGAACATAAGGTTGCTTGCAGATTCGTAAGTAAGCTTGTAATAAGGAACATATCCATATTCAATCCACTTAAGCATCTGTGTTTCTGCGTCATAATGGAGGTTTCCAGGGATACCTGAGTAGGAAACGTATCCGTGGAGAAGCGCCTGAGCAAAGGGAACAGACTCTGTTGATATGAAGTAGCCTGTGTTAGAGATAGGAAGGTCATATATCCAGTCTGCTGTCTTGAGTGTGTACTCATTACCGTACCAAACTGCTGTATTACCGAAATCTTCCTTTGCCTGAGCCAGGGTTGACTGCCAAAGCTCTATAGTTGTTGTTCTTGAGATACGGTTGCTTCTTGCGTAGTTGTGATATACATGGTATCCAATGTACTGGAAGTTAAAGCCTGAAATACCTGTATTTTCAAAATACCTTGCGTAAACATTTTCGTATCTGTCGAGAACTGCAAGAGGTGAAACAAGGTAAATATCACCTGTTGAGTTTACAACGAATTTATTTGAGTAGTCGCGGAGTGCCTGGGACTGCCTTCTGAATCTTGTTGTAGATCTCTTTGCGTAGATCATGTTAACCTGCATATAGGTTTCAGCATTAAGACCCTCAAGAGATTCGATAAAGTTGACAAGGCCTGATTTTCCACCGAGCTTTCTGGGAACGGGGATAACCTTGTTGTATTCGTCAGCACCCTTCTGCCATGCAGAGAAGTTAATGAGAAGATCCTGTACGCCCTTGTTCTTAAGATCCTCAACTATCTGGGATGCCTGGGGGAAGGTTGTCATCTTGATATATTTATCACTGATAACACGCTCTTCAACAGCGCCCATAATGAAGTCTATGGCAACAGGAATTTTATCGCCTGCATTTACAGAATCGTTAAGCATATCTCTGCCGAGAAGATACTCACGGTACTTGGATGCCATACCGATATAATTTGCCTTATCTCCGCTTAAGAAATAAATCTTTGCTGCATATACGCCCTCGTTAAAGTTGGGGTCGAACATTTCCTGGGATAAGCCGCCCTCTCTAACGTACTCGCAAACCTGTCTAAGCTGGAAAAGTATATAGGCTCTTGCAAGATTGAAGGTATATCCACTGGGAGCGTAGGTAATCTGTACAGATTCTGCCATTGACGTTGCTACACCGAACATAGCGTTATCGCCACGCTTTATACCGTAAACAGGATAAAGCGTAGGCATAATATTGTCTCTTTCATTCTGTACGTAGCTGTTGATAGATACCTTCTGCTGCGTATAAACATCGAATACCTTTGCAACTTCGTTCTGAGTGTGGATAGGTGTAAACTCTGAAATTGCGCCGCTTCCGTCAGGATAAAATATATATCCGTCTGTATAGTCGTTAGATGCGCCCATAAAGGGGAAGGGAGCAATAGCTGTGAGTATAATGTTGGATGAAAGAGATTCCTGAAGATTCATTGTATCGAATGAAAAGCCAAGACCTTCATCCTCATCATCAATCCAGATATTTACCTTGAATGTCATTTCATAGCTGGGATAATTAACCGTAACTGTGAAACCGTTTTCAAGAGTATAATCAATGTCGAAATTGCAGGGGTCTGTTTCCAGTACAGCCTTCAATGAAATGGTTGTTGAGAAGCCAACTGTGCTTGCAACGCTTATGTTGAAGAGAGGAGAAAGCCTTAACTTTCTTCTGTCTGATGCTGTTTCCAGCTCAGGATATTCCTCAACTGTAACCATTGTGGACCAGATATAGTCTGTTTCTTTATTGACAACTGCTATATTAAGGTTGGTTTCATTGAGATAAAGAACCAACGTATCGGTCTCTGCAACGAACTTAAAATCACTGTACTCTCCGTCAAGATATGCCGGAGCGGCATCTGCATAATCCAGGTTGCTTGTTATAGCAATAGCCGGAATAAGCATTACCAAACACAGAACAAATACTATTATTTTTTTCATTTTGTGCTCTCCTTATCCGATGTATATCATCTTGAGTTCAAACAGTATTGTTGAAATAAAGTTGATAACGTTTGATGTAAGACCGTACATAATAAGGATAAGTGCCCACATCAATACCATACTGATGAGAGTAATAAATACAATACCTATTGTTTTACCTACAGTATAGCCGTGCATAGACATTGTACTGATGAATATATAGAATATCAACAGTATCATAGCTGCACTCTTAAGACCTGTAATCATTCCGCCGTCTGTTTCAGAGAAGAAGTATGAAAGCAATGAAACAGGAACGGTAATAATAATGTAGGGCAACAAGCTGTATGCAACACTTGTGAAGAGCTCTCTCATTTGAGCCTCACCCTGTGCAATGGCTGTTATAGCGTAGTTAACTACAACCCATGTAATAATGGGGAGAAGGTATGTACCGATCTCAATCCAAATGTTTGCCGTCTTGGGGTTTGTATCCGCAAGAGGGAAGTGTGTTATATAGATGGATGCAATTCTTGAAGCGAAAAACAACACGTACAATACCAAAGCAGGTATGTATGAGAAGTTGTTACGACGCTCCTTAATCATAGGGAATCCGTCTATGGGATGAAACAAGGATAATACTGCTACTTGAATAGGATTCATTAGTCTGCTCCTCCATTCCATGTGGTTATCTTATAATGAAGCTTATCTGAATAACGCTTAATTTTGATAAATGCGAAGAGCACAAGAGCAATAAATGCAACAACTGCAAGAGCAATCCATACGAAGTACTCCTGAACAATCATGTTCTTGTACTTCTTGAACGTCTGTGAATAGCCCTCTGTATCCTCTGCAAGCTTGTACTCAGCAAGAGCCTCTACGTATTTCTGTTCCTTAACAAGAGCCTTGCCCATTGCTCTGTGAGCAAACATGTATGTAGCGTCTATTTCAAGAACCTCCTGCCAGTGATCACGGGCTTCAGCATATCTGCCGCTTTCATAAAGGTTTACACCTAATCTGAGCTGCTCTGTGAAGTATGTGGGCCTGAATATCTGAATAGCAGACTGCGCCTGGTCGAGAACGTACAATAAACCGTCTTCGCCAACGCAAAGACCTACGGGAGTCATAAACTTATCTACACGACCGCTTCCGTAGCCACCAAATGTAGCAAGGTTATTACCTTCGGAGTCGTACATATATATTGTTCTTGTATTCTGATCCAATGCGTAAATAATGCCGTAGTTATCTACGTCAATATCAACGAAATAAGGATATTTGAAGAGGAGATTGTTTCTACTTACTTGGCCTGAAGACCAATACTCGCCGTAGTTTCCTTCGGGATAAATGTTTTCACCCATGGAGTTAAGCTTAACTATCTGATTTTCCTCAACTGTAACAACAACAGCGTAAATCATACCGTTTTTGTCGATAATAAAATCTCTGTAAGGAGGTGCAACAAGTGAGCTTCTGGACATAAGCTGCTGCTCTGTACCGATTTTTCTCCAAAGCCAATCAAGGAAGCTTGCAGTAACCCATGTACTACCGGTTGAGCCAATATATTCATTGTTACCGTTGATAACCATGAAGCCCTGGAAGTCCTTCTTCAAAAGCATGTAGATAAGGCCGGAATTATTGATGTAAAGCCTTGTAGGCTCAAATTCTGTATTCTTAAGAGCTTCAGATTCAGGCTTTACAAACTGCTCAACGAAGTTGCCGAATCTGTCTACGTGAACAATTCTCTTGTTGCCTGTATCGCTTATGAATATATCGCCGTCTGCATCAACATATACGCCCTCGGGAGCCTTAAGGTTCTTGAAGGAGCTTTCCTCATGGTCGAAGGAGTTTATGTTAAGAAGTATTTCGCCTGACATTGAAAGCTTAACGATTCTGTTGTTGCCTGTATCGGCTACGTACATATACCCGTCATGAACGAACATATCCGTAGGGTTCTTAAGCTGTGAGGGAACATCCTGACCCTTTATATCAAGCTGAAGAATAACACGCTCGTTGGTGAATGACTTAGGTATCGGGATCTGATTTGTTTTACCGAAAATACCTGTTGATTCGTTTACGTAGTATGATGTTGAATCCAAAAGCTCCGCATTAGCTGACGTAGGCAAAGCCATAAATAACGCTGCAAGCAAAACAAGTACAACTATTATTTTTTTCATATCTTTTCCTCCCATCAGGCCTTAATGCCGGAGTGCGCCATTGTCTTCTGAACCTGAGACTGTGAAAGAATCAGAACGATAACTGAAGGAATGATCATGATAGCAGATATAGCTGCTGTAGCACCTGTACGTGCAAGACCACCGGCTGTGGATAATGTTGTGATAGCAAGAGGAAGTGTTCTCTTTGCTTCATCTGTTACGTAATAAAGTGATGTAACGCTGTCTGACCAGTTTGCGTTAAATGCGAACATGAAAACCGTAACGAGAGCAGGCTTCATCATAGGCATTGCGATCCTTATAAAGGTACGCATTTCGGTTGCACCGTCGATTCTTGCAGCCTCGAGCAAGGAGTTAGGTATCTGTTCAGCAAACTGCTTAACAAGGAATACGTAGGTAGGAACAGCTATTTTGGGGATTATAAGTGCCCAGTATGTGTCAATGAGGCCTATCTCGTTTACGATGAGGTAGTTCATGATAGTTGTAGCACTCATAACGAACATCATTGCAGCAACAACTATATTAAAGATAGTGTTTGCAGCCTTAACTCTGAGCTTAACAAGTGAATAACCTGCAAGTGTAGAGACAAAAACTGATGCAACAGTGATTGAAAGTGTTGTAAACAAGCTGTTGAATACGTATCTGAGGAAGGGAACGGTTGTTGAAGAGAACGCCGTTACCATGTCCTTATAGTTCTGGAACGTAGGATTCTTAACGAAAATCGGAGGGGGATACTTCAGAAGTTCATCAAGAGGCTTGAGTGATGTAAGGAATACATATACAAGCGGAATAATCATAAAGCAGAGCATCAGGAGCATGAAGAAATAGAGCATTATCTTACCGAAGGAAATGTGTATTTTCTTCTTTGCCTTGAGGTCTACCCTACTGGGTACATATGTCTGTGAGCTCATGTAGGTATCTCCTTTCCTTAGTATTCGCCTTTAGTGGAAAGTACCTTCATAAAGATACGACCCAATGTAAATGTGATTGCAAAGAGAACGATAGCAACTGCAGATGCGTAACCAAGCTCGTATCTGTAGAAGGTGTAGTCCTCCATATGCAATACCAATGTCTGTGCGCAGTAATCAGGCGACGGGAAGCCGGCAATATCCGTACATATTGTACCTACCTGGAAGGCGGAGGTAATAGCGGAGATAGCACCGAAGAGCAGCTGGGGCTTCATCATCGGGAAGGTGATGTACCAAAGCTCCTGAAAAACGTTGCTCATACCGTCGATATATGCAACCTCGTAGAGGTCTGTGGGCATATTCTGCAAGCCTGCGATAAATACGAGGAACTGCATACCCAAGCTCATCCAAAGGCTGACTATGATTACAACCGTTATGATAAGGCCGGGATCCTGTGTAAACAGGAGCGGCTCATCTATAATACCTGCCTGAAGCAGCCATGAGTTGATGTAGCCGTATCTGTCTGATGCGAAAACAACCTTCCAAACAACTGCCATAGCAACACTCGATACGATAGAGGGAGTGTAGAATGCAAGTACGAAGAACGTACGGTATTTCAGATTGTTGATAACCCAAGCAAAGAAGAAGGAAGCTATGTAACCTACGGGTCCGATAACAACTGCAAGCTTAAGGGTATTTCCCAATGCAATTCTGAAAACGTCGTCATCCATTATCATGTATCTGAAGTTTTCAAGTCCGTTGAACTGTGCAGGCTGTACCATGTTGTAATACGTAAAACAATAACGCAGGGACAATACGATAGGCAATGCAACAAACAAGCAGAACAGGATTATAAAAGGCAGCATAAACGCCCAGCCAAGACCGGTGTTGTTCCACCATTTGCTAAACTTCGCTTTGAATGTCATAGGAGGAACGGCATTGTTCAAACCGTTCTCCTCCGGCATTTCAGCTGTCTGAGCAATATTCATCATATCCTCATTCATCAGCTTTTTCCTCCTTGAGCATTCTTATTCTGATTGATTATGTCCTTGTATTTGGGGAGATAATCGCTGGGTCTTATATCAAACTCGGGGTTAAGGAGATCCTCCTCATCAGCGGGTGTAATATTGTACTCTTTCTGTTTTCTCTTAAGCTCCTTGTTGATGCTTTCTACTGCATCCTCAAGAGCGTCTCTTGTATTGAGGCCCTGAACAACAACCTGGTTAAATGCGAATGTAACGAATCTTGTTGTCTGATAGTCACCCAAAACAACGGGAACCTGAACGAGCCAATCCAAAACAGTCTGGAGAACAGCCTTCTCTTCAGCAGTCCAAGGTAATGACATAAATGCATCTACGTTTGCGGAGCTCCAGCGTGTCTTTGAACCGAAGTAACCTTCAACAGCGTAGCCGTATTCTGTCTGAGTTTCGGCGCTTGTCCACCACTTAAGGATTTCCCAGCAAGCCTCGGGATGCTCTGTGGAGTTCATAATCATTACGGAAGAACCAAGCAAGGCAGCCTGTGCTCTGTTGATTACGCCGTTTTCTTCGTCTAAATGACCGGGCATAGGTGCGATGCCCCACTTACCTGTAAGCTCGGGAGCAGCAGCAACAAGCTTGATGTACATATCCATATTACCGAATATGAACGGCATTGTACCTCTTCTGAAGCGGTCGAATGCCTCATACTGAACGTCCATGGAGTAGCATGTATAAAGCTCTGTGTACTCTACGAATGCGTCGTATGCATCGGGAACGTCAAGACCGCTCAGCTTAAAGTCTGATCTGTAATAGTAGCCGTCCCTCTGGTAAAGCATAATGTCGTAGCTTGTAGGACACATCTTGTAGTTTTCACGGTAGAGAACGGGAATTGTTTCATCGTAAACCTCTTCCCAGGTCTGAGGTATTGCAAGTCCCAAAGAAGAAAGGATATCCTTTCTGTAGAACATTATACCGAAGTCCATCTTTTCGGGAAGACCGAAGGTACCGGAAATATTGTCGTCTGTATATTCGAAGGGAACCATAACGCCGTCAAGGAAACGGGATCTGACTTCCTCAAAATCTTCAAAGTTTTCAAGATTGTAAGCAGCTTCCCTGATAGCGAAGTTAACAGGTGTTGTACCGTTACATCCGAACGTCATATCAGGCTCGTTGCCTGCGAGAAGAGCAAGAAGAACGAGGTTGATCTGACCCATATCTACCTGACCTGCAGGAACGATAGTCATTCTTACAGCGATATCTGTGTCTGCAAAGGCTTCGTCGAGAAGTTCCTTGAGAAGCTGTGCCTCTTCACGGCCTCTGGCAACCCAAAGGTCAAGAACTGTCTTACCTTCATCTTCTGTTTCGGAAACGGAAGAATAGTCCTTCTTAAAGGAAACTATAAAGCTCTTCCACATGTATTCCATGCTCTGCCAGAAGGTCTGCTTGGGATTTTCGATAACTGCATCCTTACCTGCAATAGTGATAGTATCTACCTGGAGAGGTATAGTTGCAAGCTCTGTAATCCAGGTACCCATGCTTGTAAGAGCGCTGTCGAGAGAGCCGAGCTTTTTGGGAATATCGAAGGGATCGTCGATACATGCCTGAAGGTCTTCAATTATAGTTCTGAAGTTATTTGCAGCTGCAGGGTCTGCCTCACCGGATGCCTTCTGAAGGGTAGCAATCTTTTCTTCAAAGCTTTCTACCAATGCCTTCAAGGAAGGAATAAGGTGAGGAATACGAGTTGCAAGATAATAGTTGTAGTTTACGTCGGGGTTTTCACTTGTAATCTTGTAGATTTCTCTCAGGAGATTACCCAATACAACGGATTCGTCGTACAAATCCATAAGGATCTGACCGTAATCACCGGCAACAACCTCCATAGTGATTGTGTGCTCACCCTTTTCAAGATAGAAGAGGTAGGGTGTGCCTTCTTCGGAGGAAAGCGTCATTGTTGTATATGAGCTTGCATAAGGAATTTTATATGCAACAAGCTCCTCGAAGGGAATTTCGCCGTCGATATAAATCTGTCTGTATGAGGGCATACCAAATGTGTATCCCTGATATACACGGGCAGAAATCTGGTAAAGACCATCTTCCTCGACGTTAAACTTCCATTCGATGGAGTTTCTTTCATTAAACCATGTATCCTCACCACCGATAGAGTTCATATAAACGGACTCAAGTGTTCTGGGGGATACTGTAGCATCAGTAGATGATGCAAGGCGGAGACCGGATGTGCTCTTTGCAACGATACGGAGAATATCCTCAGCCTCAAACTTATCTGCAATACCGCTTGCAACAGTTGCTGACATCTCAACATTCTCATACTGCTGTGAATACTCTTCATAAGAAATGTAAGTAGTAGGAGCAGAAAGAGTGATCTTTGCAATGTACATGGGCTGATCTGCAAAGTTGAGTCTTATGGTGTTGGAGCCTGTTTTAAGATAGAACTTGTAGGGAGTTGCGTAGTAGCCGTTGTTATCGCGAAGGACAGCCTCGCTCCACTTACGTATTTCCTTCTGTGAGGGAGCAACCTGGTCGCCTACTGCATTCTCCTTGGGAGCGCTCTGATCTACCCACCAACGCTTAAAGTCAAGCCTTACAGCTTCAGAGAAGGGAACCTCACCGTTGATGGAAATTTCTCTTGCTGCAGAAATACCGATACCGTCTGCGCACATGTATTCAATAGTAATCTCGTAGAAGCCGCCCTTGGCAATATCTACCACCCATTCGAATGCGGTGTATTCGGAGCCCCATGCGAGAACTGTTCCTGTTTTGCCGGAAAAGCCTGAAACGAGGGGAACGTCCTTATAGATGGGGTTATCCTTTGTAGAGCCTGCAGCCTCTGTACGGCTTATAGCATTACCCGGGAGAAGAACGATATCTGCTCCTGCGTAATCCTTTGCCCCTTTCTTACTATTCTCCTCAAGATACGCAGAGTATCTGTTTTCGTTCACGTCATCTCTGTCGTATACGAAGTTCTGATCAGAATAGTCATTTGTAAATTTGTCAGTCAGCTTATCGCCTGATGCGGCAAAAGCAGTGATTCCGGTAATAGAGGACATAAGTATTACTAACGTAATAGCTACTGCAACGAGCTTAGTCCCTATTGCAAATGAACCTTTGTGCAAAATATTACACTTCCTTTCTTTCATCATCCCGACGCAACATATCGTACGTCACATGTGATACCCTGTGCCGCCAGAGCCACATAAAAAGGCCCCTTTCGGGCGCACAAGGCACGTCGAAAGATTCTTTTCTCTAAAGTTTAGAGTACTAATCTATGAAATATGTATAACAATACACCTTTGTTTGAGTATTTTAACATATTACAATACTAGGTGTCAACATTATTTATTTTATAAATAGACAAAAACGCCAATATTTTTTTGTGTAAATGAACTAAAAAAACAAGGCGTTCCTGAACCGGTTATTATTTGATTTTATCGGAAATTACAGTATTATTTGAATTTTTATACGTATATGTCGGACTTTGCTTTCAATATATGTAATACAATTTGTTTATAATTGACCCTGAAATGAAAAAAATTGGTTTTTTTGTTTTTTTCTGAATTATATTCATTTTTTTGTCAAAATTGGTAAGGAGAGCCTCTTTCCCATATTTCATTCATTAAATGTACATATTTCACTGTATACAGCAGTGCATTTCTCCTTTACAATTTCCACAAGGGCAAGACTTAAGGATGCATTACTGCTGTAACGTAAGGCGGCAGCCCTGCTTACGTACATATTATACCTTGAGGCAAGCCCCTTAAGCTCCTCAAGGCGCCCGTAGGGTATTACAACACAAAGCCTTCCCTTATCATTCAACAGGTATTCACCCGCACGTACAACATCTTCCAGGGTACAGCACACCTCGAATTTGGATACTGCCCTTTGCCTGTTGGGGCTTATTTTACCGCTTCCTACCTTATAATAAGGAGGGTTTGATACTACAAGAGAAAAGGACGCCCTTTCAAAAAGCGTCCCGTAATTCCTTATATCACCCAAAATGGGGGTTATTCTTTCCTCGAGAGAATTAAGGGCAACGTTTCTTACGGCAAGCTCGTACATTTCTTCCTGTATTTCCAGGGCAATTATTTTGCCGCTGCCGCTCATACCGCACAGCATAAGAGGTATTATGCCCGTACCCGTGCCTATATCCAAAACAGCCTCACCCTCACCTATATTGGCAAACTTAGCCAGGGCAACAGCGTCCGCGCCGTATGTGAACTCACCCTTTTTTCGGATGATACGCAGATTTTTTATATCAAGACTGTCGATATATTCTCTATCCATTTTATCCTTGTCAGGAGGCTTTATCCGTAGGCTCCTGCTCTACTGTTATGCCGAAGAGCTCCTTTATCATTTTAACTCTCTCTGCCTGGTCCACACCCCAATAGGATATACCGTTTTTATTAAGGAAGAAGCCCTTTACTATACGATTGTTAAGGTCCTCAATATTAGTATTCAAGCCTATGGATACAAGAGAGGTTATCTGGGCCAGGTTAAGGTTTGTATCAACGTTTTTCCTTACAATCTTATATATATTGATAAGTGAGGAGAGCTTTTGTGTGGACTTAAGCTCTGTAAATACCGCTGTAAGGAAGCGCCTCTGGCGGTAGGTTCTGTCTACATCGCCTAAAGCAGTTCTTCTGAATCTTACGTAATCCAATGCCTGCTTTCCGTTAAGGTGCTGGAAGCCCTTGGGTACAAGAAGCCTGCCATCCTCGTGCCATACGTTTACGTCAACGTCAAAATCAATTCCGCCCATAGCGTCAATTATGGATACAAAGCAATCCATATCAATAGCTACGTAATAAGGTATTTCAATTCCGCCGAAAAGCTTGCTTACTGTTGCGGTAAGCACCTCGTAAACGTCATGCCCCTTGGCATCCGCCCATGCGGGACAGGAGTTTATCTTATCCTTGCGTGTAAATTCAGGTCCGATATATACGTAGGTATCTCGGGGAATGGAGGTAAGGTTTATTTTCTGTGATTCGAGATAAATAGTGCAAAGCATTATCGTATCAGTTCTGAATACGGAATATCTATCCTCCCTCTTTTCATTCTTATCGTAGCCCAAAAGTAATATATTGATTATCTGACCGTCCTTCGAGAAATCGTAAATTTCAGGAGTAGGGGTAGGAGTAGGCTCAAGAGGAGTAGGTGTTACAACAGGAGTAGCCTCAGGGGTTGTACCTATGCTTGGGGTAGGGGTTATCTCAGGCGTAAGCTCCGGTGTGGGGGTTGATGTATTTGCGGGGGGAGTAGGTATACCGCCGTTACCCCAGGGATTCTGGAAATGCTTATACACCAAAACACCTGCCACTGCAGTAATACACAGAATAACCGCAAGTATTATAAATATAATTTTCCTTCTTTTTTTGCCGTGCTTTGTTTTGTATGCTCTTGAGCGCTTCATATTTACACTGTTCATATATATACCGTTACTTTCTTTTCATCTATACCAGTGAGAAGTGTACCATACACAAGACTTTTTGTCAATGTTACAAAGCCTTAAAGACTTTGGTATTGCAAAGGTAGAAATTGAGATATATAATATACAGATGTATAACAATAATGAAAGGAACCCCACCAAATGAGAGCCGTTATTACAGTAATAGGAAAGGATAAGGTAGGAATACTCGCATCTGTTTCCGCTCTTTGTTCAGAATACAACGTAAATATACTCGAGGTATCACAGTCTATAATGCACGAGCTGTTTTGTATGATAATGCTTGCAGACGTAAGCAAATGTTCAAGTGAGTTTTCTGTTTTCGCAAAGGCCTGCGTTGAGGCAGGAGAAAAAAGCAATCTCGATATCCGCGTAATGCACGAGGATATTTTCGATTCCATGCACAGGATTTAAGTAAAGCTATGTTAAACACAAAGGATATATTAGAAACAATCTCAATGATACAGGAGGAGCATCTGGATATACGTACGGTAACTATGGGTATTTCCCTTATGGACTGTATTTCAGATGATATTCACAGATGCTGCAGCCGCGTATACGATAAAATTGCCCGTAAGGCTCAAAATCTCGTAGAGGTCTGCAATACAATAGAGGCGGAATACGGCATTCCCATAATACATAAGCGTGTTTCCGTTACGCCCATAAGCCTGATATGCGCCGCAAGCAAGGGGGACCCCGTGCTTTTAGCCAAGGTGCTTGAAAGGGTAAGCGGTGAAATAGGGGTAAACTTTATAGGCGGCTATTCAGCCCTTGTGCATAAGGGCTTTACCCCGGGGGACGAGGCGCTTATAAAAAGCATACCCGAGGCCTTAGCTACCACCACCCGCGTATGCTCCAGCGTAAATATAGGCTCCACAAAAGCGGGTATCAATATGGACGCCGTAGGCATGATGGGTAAAATTATAAAGAAAACAGCCCTTGCCACCAAGGATAATGATTGCATAGGCGCCGCAAAGCTGGTTGTATTCTGTAACGCCCCTGAGGATAACCCCTTTATGGCAGGTGCATTCCACGGAGTTGGCGAGGCAGATACCGTAATAAACGTAGGCGTATCAGGCCCCGGTGTTGTAAGAAGCGCAATAGCCAAAATCCCCGAGGGAAATATAACCGACGTTGCGGATATGATAAAGCGTACCGCCTTCAAAATAACGCGTATGGGCCAGCTTGTAGCCCACGAGGCATCGAAAAGGCTTGACGTACCCTTTGGCATAGTGGACCTTTCACTTGCCCCTACTCCTGCAATAGGAGATTCCGTTGCTCATATTCTTGAGGAAATAGGCCTTGAACAGTGCGGCACACACGGCACAACCGCCGCCCTTGCAATACTTAACGACGCCGTTAAAAAGGGCGGAGTTATGGCAACCTCCCACGTTGGAGGTCTTTCGGGCGCATTTATTCCCGTAAGTGAGGACAGCGGTATGATAGACGCCGCAGGCTGCGGATGTCTTACAATAGAAAAGCTCGAGGCTATGACTGCGGTTTGCTCCGTAGGCCTTGATATGATAGTAGTACCCGGGGACACTCACGAGGATACGATTTCCGCAATAATAGCAGACGAGGCCGCAATAGGTATGGTAAACTCCAAAACAACGGCGGTAAGAATAATACCCGCCATAGGCAAGGGAGTTGGTGAGAGCCTTTCCTTCGGCGGACTTTTGGGAGAGGGGCCCGTTATGGCGCTTAACACAAAATCCTCCTCCAAGTTTATTTCAAGAGGCGGAAGAATACCCGCACCTCTTCAGAGCCTGAAGAATTAAACGTAATATGAGTAAAAAAGTAAAAACAAGCAATAATACAGAGCTTACTCCCGAGCAAATAGCAAAAGCAAAGCGTATAAGGCTTTGGATAAACGCCATTGGGCTTTTTATATTCCTTGCAGTATGCGCCGCTGTGGTTATAATTGCCTGGCCCTATATGGGCAAATTCATAAAGGAGCCCGGGGCACTTGAGGAATTTCTTCAGGGCAAGGGCTTCTGGGGTGTAATAATATTCCTTGCAATACAGATATTGCAGGTTGTTGTTGCCATAATTCCGGGTGAGGTTGTAGAGGTTGCCGCAGGCGTTGTTTTTGGCTGGTTCTGGGGCTTTATATTGGTGCTTTTAGGCATAACAATAGGCACGTTTATAATATTCTTCGTTTTCAGGAGGACAGGCAAGCCCCTTATAGAGGCCGCCTTAGGTGATAACAGGCTTAAGAAATTCGAAAAGCTGGATAAGCATAAAAACAGGGACAAAATTATATTCATTATGTTTTTTATAATCGGCCTTCCCAAGGACGTATTTACCTATGCCGCCGCCTTTTTCGATATTTCTATATGGAGATTTTTCCTCCTTACAACCTTTGCAAGAATACCTGCCATAATATCATCAACTGTTGCAGGCTCGTCCCTTGCCAAGGGTGATATCAAAACCACGGTTATAATATTCGTTATTACGGGAATTATTTCAATAGCGGGATACCTCTTTTCAGAGAAAATACTCAACAAAATGCAAAAGAGAAAAAAGAAAAGCCCCGCAGAGGATGATAAGGCGGAATAATTTTTATTCTCTTCCAATATTTTGCAACAAGTAAAGCCTCCACATCGTCTTATGTATGAAGACAGTAAATTTGCCTTATACATAAAACAGCGGAGGATTTTTTATGAGAAAATTCAAGTTACTTTTTATTGCTCTTGCCCTTATTATGGCAGTAACCGCCCTTTGCGGATGCGGGGTTATGGTAAGGGACGACGTATACGTACCGGAATACGATGAGGTTGCCCCGGACTATACCAATAAGCTCCCCTCTGATTCCCTGGGGGACACAAGCGGCTCATATATAGATAAGGATGGGTATGAAGAAAAAATAGCCAAAAACGCCGATATGACCCTTTACGTAGATGACCTTCCCTCTGTAACAGATATAGTGGAGAGTAAAATAAAGAGCTGCGGGGGATACATTTCATCCTCGCGGGAGGATATGTCCGGTACAGGAAGGGCAACAATATCTATAAAGATCCCCTCCCAAAGCCTTGATGCCTTTATCGATGAGCTTAAAAAAGAAGGTAAATGCACCTACCTCTACATCAATACCGATAATATTACGGGCACCTACTACGATACAAGGGCAAGGCTTGAAAACGCGCAGGCACAGCTTGAGCAATACAAGCTTATACTCAAAGAGGCAAAAACCATAGACGATATCTTAAAGGTGCAGCCTATGATAGATGAGGTGCAGGAGAGAATAGAGCGCTACGAGGCGCAGCTTAAGGTGTGGGATTCACAGGTAAGCTATTCCACCGTAAACCTTGTTCTTATGGCAAACAAGGTTGTAGCCGATACAGAAAAGCCTGCGGCATTTATGACGTTTGCTGAATTTTTCGACGGCATCAAAAACGGATTTATGAGTGTTTTAAGCGTATGCGTAAATGCATTGGGCTATATTACAATGGGGCTTGTTTCTATTGCCTTGCCCTCCGGAGTAATACTCATAATCGTTCACCTTATAATAAGGTCTGTAAGAAGACGCCGCACGAAAAGAAAGAGCAATAAGGACAGCGAGAATTGATTTTCTCAGCAATACACAGTAATTTATGACCCGTACAGAATGACGGGTGTACGTAAAACAGTTCCAGTCCCGGCAGGTAATCCTTCAGGGACTGTTCTTGTATATATTGCAGCCGCATGATACAATAACTCATATAGACCGATAAATTGTAATTTGCCGAACGGATAAGGAGGCGCTTCTATACACTGTTCGGTGTAGTGTGTATTGTGCGGTTTTGCACCGCACCAAAGCCTCCCTTGTGTAAAGGGAGGTGGCACGGCGAAGCCGTGACGGAGGGATTGTTATGCAGAGAAAGTATAATAAGCAGTTGATTCCGCTGGCAAAGCATCTGCGAAGAGAAATGACAAAGGAAGAACGGCATCTATGGTATGATTTTTTGCGTTACTATCCCGTTCGCTTTTCCAGACAGAAGGTACTTGGTAAATATATCGCTGATTTTTACAGTGCGGAAGCAAAGCTTGTCATTGAGTTAGACGGATCCCAACACTATGAGATAGATGAGATGGAAAACGATGCAGACCGTACTGCTTTTCTGGAAGAATATGGACTTCGCGTGATTCGTATTCCTAACAACGAAGTCACC
>SVGI01000059.1 GCA_015056385.1 Clostridiales bacterium | reverse complement strand
AGGCGGTGAGGATTCGCCACGAGGTGCAGCCCGTTTCGACAGAGATGTTTTGACCCACCGTCCGGACGTTGTTACTATAGACTACGCCTTGAACGACCGCGGTGCAGGCCTTACCCGTGCATACACTGCATGGGAGGATATGATAAAAAAGGCATTGGATAAAAATATCAAGGTGATACTTTGTACCCCCACGTGGGATAACTGCTTCTACACAAAAAGCGAGGGCTGGTATGAGCTTATAAAGCACACCGAGCAAATACGCGCCCTGGCAGATAAATATAACGTAGGCCTTGCCGATAGCTTTAAGGCGTTTGAACGTAATATTTCAGAGGATACAGACCTTGCAAAATACCTTTCCCACGTTAACCACCCCTCCGAAAAGGGACATTTGCTTGTAGCAGAGGAAATCGGAAAATACTTTGTGGCAAGGTAATGGTGGAATATATAGCTTATAAACATAGAAAAAGACAACTTTTTCAAGTTGCCTTTTTTTATCTGGTGCGGATGAAGGGGGTCGAACCCATATGAAATTACTCTCACACGGACCTGAACCGTGCGCGTCTGCCAATTCCGCCACATCCGCATATACGGCTCTCTTTCGAAAGCCTCATTATTATATTACTTGCTTTTGGCTTTGTCAAGCAAAAACGCTTTTATCAAAGCCTTTTTCTTAATATATCGCCTCTTTTTAAGGGGTATGTTGTTTTTACCCTTACAATTTCAGAGGGAAGGGTTGCCTCCTCCACAAGGTTACCCTTGCTGTTTATTATTTCAAGTATATTTACGTCCTTTATAATATTACCGGGGGTAAGTATTTCGTATGACCCTTCCTTGCCGAAGCGGTTTCGCATTTCTATACAGGCGTATTCCCCATCCACGTCCTTTACAAGTCCGCAGAACATACAGTCCTGCCTGTACGCGCCGTCGTTAAATGTATTTTTTGCTACCTCTCCGTAATAAAATCCACCTGCAAAGGGACGATGGCTTGCGGCCTCTGTTTCGCTGTAAAGCATATCAATATCCTCACAGCCGTCCATTCTCATTCTGTAAGCATTTACAACTGTGCCCACGTAATATGCGGTTTTCATACGGCCTTCAATCTTAAAGGAGGTAACACCCGCCCTTGCAATCTCGTCCAGAAAGCGGATAGTATTAAGGTCGTGGGAGCTTAATATTGCCGTGCCCCTTTCGTCCTCCTCAATGGGAATAAACGTGTTGTGCCTTTTTGCCTCTGTAAGAGCATATTCCCACCTGCAGGGCTGTGTACATTCCCCTCTGTTGCCGCTTCTGCCCGTAAGATAGGAGCTTATAAGGCATCTTCCCGAATAAGACATACACATAGCGCCGTGAACAAATGCCTCAAGTTCAAGGCTTTTAGGTGTTTTCTGGCGAAGCTCGCCGATTTCCTCAAGAGTAAGCTCCCTTGCAAGCACTACCCTTTCTGCGCCCATATCGTGATATATACGGGCTGTGGCATAGTTTGTACAGTTTGCCTGAGTGCTTATATGTACGGGAAGAGAAGGTACGTTATCCTTTATTGTTTTTATTGCGCCGAGGTCAGATACAATAGCGGCATCAGCGCCTATATCGTTTAAGAACCTTGCGTAATCGGGCAGTATATCTATTTCACCGTTTTTTGCAAAGCAATTTACGGTAACATATATTTTTTTGCCTAGGGAATGAGCATATTCAACTGCGCGCGCAAGGGTTTCCCCGTTGAATGATGCGCTTTGGGCCCTTAACTGAAGCTGAGGGCCGCCTACGTAAGCAGCATCCGCACCGAAATTAAACGCGGCTTCAAGGCACTCCATATTACCGGAGGGTGCCAAAAGCTCACACTCTGCAAACAATGCTTTTATTGATTCCATTGTAATTTATTACCCCTTTGAATAAAATATACTGACCTTTTTTACATTATACCACAAATATACCGTTTAATAAATCACCGTTATACCCTTATTTAGATAATATATTTTGCAAATATAATTTTACTGTGATACAATATACTCAAATCGCACATCACGCGGCATTACGCCGTTAAGACATGAGGTTATTATGAAAATCGTAATTGTAGGCGACGGTAAGGTAGGCTTTTCTCTTGCCAAGGAATTATCAAAGGAAAACCACGATATTATCCTTATAGATTCCAATCCCAAGGTTTTGGAAAAATCTGCAGAAACCTTAGACGTTATGGTTGTTCACGGAAACGGCGCCAGCCTTGATACACTGCGCTATGTCAACATCGGTGAAACTGATATTATTATCGCCGCTACCTCCTCTGACGAAATAAATATGCTTTGCTGTATCCTTGCCAACAAGCTTGGATGCCGCAACTCCATAGCAAGATTCCGTAATCCGGAATACACCTCACAGCTAAGGCTTATGAACAAGGATCTGGGAATTTCTATGGCTATTAACCCTGAATTTTCCGCCGCACGTGAAATATTCAGAATACTTCAGTTCCCATCCTTCTTAAAGCGGGACTCCTTTGCAAAGGGCCGCGTAGAATTGGTTGAGCTTAAAATAACTACCGACAGCAAGCTTGTAAACAAGCGTCTTGACCAGCTTTACAGGGATCTTCATATGCACGTGCTTATTTGTGCCGTAGAAAGAAACGAGGAGGTTATAATCCCCAACGGCGCCTTCGTGCTTATGCCGGGAGATAAAATAACTGTAACAGCCAAGCGCGCAGACCTTGCGGAGCTTATATATAGGCTTGATATAGGCACGAAAAAGATAAAGAACGTGCTTATAATAGGCGGAAGCAGCATTGCGGTTTATCTTGCCGAGGACCTTATAAATCTCGGCATTAACGTTAAAATTATAGAAAGAGATTACGATAAATGCCTTGAGCTTGCTCAAAAGCTTCCTAAAGCTCTTATAATAAATGACGACGGCTCACGTCAGGACGTTCTTATTGCCGAGGGTATAAAAACCACGGACGCCGTTGTTTCCCTTACAAATCTTGACGAGGAAAACCTCATTATATCAATGTTTGTGGATAGCCTGGGTAACATAAAAACCGTTACCAAAATAAAACGCTCGGAATACACGGCGCTTTTTTCCAACAAGGGTATAGGCAGCATCGTGTGTCCGAAGGACCTTGTAGTTCACGAAATAATAAGATACGTACGCGCAAAAAGCAACACCACAGAGGGCTCTGTTTTAACTCTTAACCGAATTGCCAACCAAAAGGCAGAGGCTCTGGAGTTTATGGCACAAAGCACAACAAAGCACCTCAATACGCCCTTAATGAATATTAAGCTTAAAAAGAACATTCTTATAGTAAGTATATCCCGTGCAGGCAATATAATTATTCCCCGCGGTAACGATTACATATCTGCCGGTGATAACGTAATAATTATTGCACCTACGGAGCGTACCATTACAGACCTTAACGATATATTCGAGGAATAATACATTATTTTGATACTATGAATTACAGACTTGTTTTTAAGCACATCGGGCAGATAATACTTATTGAAAGTGTATTTTTATGCATGCCCCTGGCATTGGCCTTTTATTACGGAGAAACCTCCTCTGCCACAGGATTTGTTTTCACGTTTATAATTTCAGCCATTATCGGAACAGTACTTTCCTTTATAAAGCCAAAGGATAGGGGCTTTTTTGCCAGAGACGGATTTGTAACCGTATCTCTTTCATGGATAGTTATGTCCGTTTTGGGTGCTCTTCCTTTTTTTATAAGCAAGGCAATCCCCAGCTATATTGACGCATTTTTTGAAACAGTTTCCGGCTTTACCACAACAGGCTCAAGTATTCTCACCAACATTGAGGCTATGCCAAAAAGCCTTCTTTACTGGCGAAGCTTTACCCACTGGCTGGGCGGTATGGGTGTGCTTGTTTTCCTTCTGGCCATAATCCCCCTGGGAAAGGGTAACGGCGTTTCCATGCACCTTCTCCGTGCAGAAAGCCCCGGACCCGTAGTAGGTAAGCTCGTTCCCAAAATGTCCCACACTGCGCGAATTCTTTATTCAATATATATTGCAATGACTCTTACACAGATAGTTTTTCTTCTGTGCGGAGGAATGCCCCTTTTCGACAGTGTTACAACTGCATTCGGAACGGCAGGTACAGGCGGCTTCGGTATAAAAAACGACAGCCTTGCCTCATACAGCCCATACATCCAATCCGTAGTAGCGGTATTTATGATACTCTTCGGTGTAAACTTTAATATATATCATCTTATACTCCTTAGAGATTTTAAGGGTGTTTTCAAAAACCAGGAGCTTAAGCTTTACCTTGGTATAATATTTGCCGCGGTGGTAGCCGTAACAATCAATATCCTGCCTATGTTCGACAGTCTTTATCAGGCCATTCACCACAGCTTTTTCCAGGTATCGTCTATTATCACTACCACAGGCTTTGCCACAACAGATTTTAACACCTGGCCGCTGTTTTCTAAAATGATACTTATATTCCTTATGGTTATAGGCGCATCTGCAGGCTCCACAGGCGGCGGAATAAAGGTGGCCCGTGTAATTATGCTTTTTAAGCTTCTTAAAAACGAGCTTAAGAGGATGATTCACCCCCGCAGTATAAAGGTTGTAAACGTTGATAACAAGGCCACTGATGATGGTGTTATCAAAAACGTAAACGCATACCTTTCCGCATACATACTTATAATGGGTATTTCCATACTTATAGTATCCCTGGACAATGCATCATTCACTACGTCCACTACTGCCGTTATTTCTTGTATGAACAACATAGGCCCCGGCCTTGACGCAGTAGGACCCACAGGTGATTTTTCAGGCTTTTCTGTATTAAGTAAGCTTACGCTGTGCGTTGATATGCTTTTGGGAAGGCTTGAAATATTCCCTGTAATTTTACTTTTTTCTCCATCCACGTGGAAAAGAGGAAAATAATTCTGCAACAACAAAGAAAGCCCCGGCATATACCGGGGCTTCTCGTGGAGATTTTTTAGATAGTATAAAAGGATAGCGAAATTTTCGCTATCCTTTCTGCTTTTCTTTATCTAAACACACAACTTTGTTTACAAAGTACAGTGTACTACACTTTTGAAAATTTCCCCACAATGATTAATAACTCAATAAATTGGAATTTGTCATTTTGTAACACACCAAATAGCTAATGGCACATAGCAGCTCACTAATACGAGTCTTTGCCAAAGACCGCCGTAACTCAAAACAGTATTTGCGAATTTTTCTTTCTCCCCCATAATGAAGAAGCAGAAGAACAAGAACGTTGCAATAAAGATAACAAGCAAGATCGCTCCCATAATTATATCTCCCGCTTGAAACTGCATTATTGCCAAGAGCAACGGTACAACAATTAATGTCATAAATCCGACCGCAGAAGCACCGCCATGAATTTTAGTCAGTGCATCCTCGTCTTGCCTGCTTTCGTTCAATGGACAAAAGCCCGAAATAATCTCACAGCCGATACCGTATATTGCAAGTAATATCCA
>SVGI01000058.1 GCA_015056385.1 Clostridiales bacterium | reverse complement strand
CGAGGCTTGTTTTCTATTGCACGTGCCGTAAGAAGACAAGCCTCGTCAAAGGGGATATTCATGGCTAAAGAAACCATAGCCCCTGAAAGTGAAACGCAAAGCTCGTAAAAGCGGGGAGTTTTTTCACCGAGAAGCACTCTTACCGCCTCCTCCACCTCAAGGGAGTTGCCTATTGCATATCCCAAGGGCTCGTTCATATCTGTAATAAACGCGGCGGTATTGCGCCCCGCGCCGTTTCCGAAGCGTACCATAAGCTCCGCAAGCTCAAGGGCGCTTTCCCTGCTTTCCATAAATGCGCCTACACCGCATTTTACGTCCAGCACAATATTTTTTGCACCTGCCGCCAATTTTTTAGACATTATGCTTGCGGCAATAAGGGGAAGAGAATTTACGGTTGCCGTTACATCCCGAAGAGCGTAAAGCCTTTTATCTGCAGGGGCAAGGGATGCAGTCTGGCTTATTACGGCAATTTTCCTTTCCATTACCTGCTTTATAAATTCCTCGTTTGAAAGCCCGCAGTTAAAGCCGGGTATGGATTCAAGTTTGTCAAGAGTACCTCCCGTATGGCCCAATGCTCTGCCGGACATTTTTGCAACCACCGCACCGCAGGCAGCAGCCGCAGGAGCAACAACCAGAGTGGTTTTATCACCCACACCACCCGTTGAATGCTTGTCCACAGTAGCCTTGCCAAATGAAGAAAGGTCCACAACATCCCCAAAATAGGCCATGGACTGTGTAAGGATAAGTGTTTCATTATGGGAAAGGCCGTTTAAGTATGCCGCCATAAGAAATGCGGAAAGCTGATAATCGGGAATTGTACCCTCTGCAGTCCCTCTTACAATAAATTCTATTTCTTCTTTTGTAAGCTCATTTCTGTCTCTCTTTTTAGAGATAACGTCCACCATTCTTATCATATTAATAACCGTGGCCTTCGTATGTAGAAAGCCTTCCTTTCTTGGGAAATTGGGGCCGGTTTTACGTGGCAAAATCACCGCACAACCGTAGCGAAAGCCACAACCCCCCGTGAAAAAAGCATTTTTCACGCCATGCCGCCATAAATAACAAGGCTTGCAAGAGCAAGCCTTTGTGTTATTCTGTTTGTTTTTTCACACTTTATTCCTTTGCTCTTTGACCTTAAGCCTCAGGGTTATCCTGTGATGATGCCCTTACCGTATCAAAGAGAGTTTTTCTCAGGAGATTTTCATCCTTTGCATCAATGGCTATCTGTACAAGGTCCTCAATATTTTTCTTAAAGAGGTCCGTATCAAGACGGTCTGCATGCATAACGAATATCTTTTCGTGGGATGTTGAATCAACAGTTTCGTTATTGAGCACAAGCTCCTCAAAAAGCTTTTCACCGGGGCGCAGCCCTGTTATCTTTATTTCGATATCCTTATTAGGCTCGTACCCTGCAATACGAATCATATATTCCGCAAGGTCGTATATCTTGACAGGCTTGCCCATATCAAGAACAAACAGCTCGCCGGACTGCGCAAGAGTACCTGCGCTTAAAACAAGGGAAACCGCCTCGGGAATAGTCATAAAATACCTTTGAATATCCCTGTGTGTTACAGTAACGGGACCCCCCTGCTCTATCTGGCGGCGGAACGTAGGAATTACGCTTCCGTTGGAGCCTAAAACGTTACCGAAGCGAACTGCGGAAACTATGCAGGAGGAGGTATTTTTTCTGGACTGTACCAAAAGCTCTGCAATACGCTTTGTTGCGCCCATAACGTTTGTGGGGTTTACCGCCTTATCCGTGGAGATAAGAAGGAAGCGCTTTGTGGAATATTTTTCACAGCAATCCAAAACGTTTCTCGTGCCTGCAACGTTATTCTTTATTGCCTCGAAGGGGTTAAGCTCCATCATGGGAACGTGCTTATGAGCCGCGGCATGGAAAACTATATCCGGGAGGTATTTTGAAAATACCGCCTCAAGCCTTGCCTTATCCCTTATGGAGCCAAGGCAAAGCTCGTACATATGAGGGTCGTGCTTGTGCTTAAGCTCCTCGTTTATCTCAAACAAGCCGTTTTCGTTGAAATCAAAAATTATCAGCTTACGGCAGCCGTGGGCAAGCACCTGCCTGCATATTTCACTGCCTATGGAGCCTGCACCGCCTGTAACGAGAACTGATTTACCCTCGAGAAGATTATATACGGCGCTCATATCCGTTTTTATGCTTTCCCTGAAGAGAAGGTCCTCTATTCTTACGTTTTTAAGAGCATCCTTGTTTCCCTTAAGGAAGCTATCCATATCCTCGGATTTGCCAAACATCTTAAGGGTAATGCCCGCCTTATTACAGAGGTAATATATTTTCTTCATTTCCTCTGTTGTAAGGGAGGGTATTGCCACGATAGCGTCTGAAACACGGTATTTTGATGCAACCTTGGGTATATCGTCTGTTGTACCTGCAACAAGCACGCCTGCTATACGGAGCATACGCTTTGAAGGGTCGTCGTCTATTGCAACAACGGGGAAGGTTTTATCCTCTGTATCCTCACTGAGCTTTTTAATTATCATAGCGCCCGTATCACCTGCGCCGATAACAAGCACTCTTTTTACCTTTTTTCTGGCATAGGAAGAGCCCCACGCCTTACCCCAATGGATAATTCTGGGAAGTGCCCTTACGAGGGACGTCATAAGAAAAACGATTACGAGGTAAATACATACGATAGAGCCTGAAATAGGCATAAGTATATGTAAGTATCTCAGAACCAAAAGCACGCCTGCTGAAAACAGGGAGCACAAAAGCTGGCGGAGCACGTCGGAAAAGCCCATATAGCTCCACAGCACGTTGTAACCGCCCAAAACAATGCCGGGAATTACAAATGCGGCACAGGCAATGGCAAAGTGATACGCCATTACGGAAAGCTCATTTGCCGGAACTCTTGAAAAGCCCTCGAACCTCAGCACAGTTGCGGCAAAGAACGCAGCAACAACGCAGAGAATGTCTATAAAAACAAGTACAAGCTGTTGTTTTTTGATTCTCATAATCTACCTCTTTCTTATTATATCAGGATGGGGTTGGATTAATGTCTATCAGTAAAGCTCAGGCATCCTCATAAAGCTTTCGGGAATGAATTTTTCTGAAACCATAAGCTGCTTTGCCCAAAGCTCCTTTGCCTCGGCAAGTGTGGAGCTTAAGGGGTATGCGCAGAGCGCTGTAAGGAGGTCCCTGGGATCCTCTGTAACACATGCTCTTGCAACAAGGGTCTGATATGTAGCAAGCTCCATAACGTTGCCCAATACGGGTGTGGGAACTGCAAGACCCTCCATTCTGTGGATGCCGTCCTTATCTGCAATATGGGTAAACTCCGCCATATAGTCTGCAAGCATATTTGTAACTGCGCCGCCGTTAAGGTCGCTCAATACAACCTTTTCACTGCTTACGCCTGAAAGGCCCTTAAGCACCTTAACCGTAACGTCGCCTGCGGAATATACGTAAAGATCGTTTATCTTTTCTTTGGGATGCCAATCAATCTTATCGTCGTCCATTTCAAGGTATGCCTCAAATTCAGCGTCCCCTTTTGCAGACTTGCCGTTACGGGCCTCAATAGCCGCAAGACGAAGCTTTTCAAGAGTGTCTGCATCGAAATCATTTCTGAATTCCTTAAGACGCTCCATTTTTTCTGTATCCTTTTCAGTATGCAGTATGTGGATTATACCGTCGTCCTCGCTGGAGAAAAGGAGTGCGTGTCTGTATTTATAAAGGTCGATAACGTTGGACATAAAGTCTGCGTATCTCTTGTTTGCCATTTTTTCAAGAGGCTCATACCAGCCACCCTCAGCAATTCTCTTGTCCATAAGGTCGAAAACGCTCTGACCGTGGAGGTAGCCCTCTGTAATGAATGCAAAGTGGTTTATACCTGCAACCTTAAGGTCCCAATCCGGCTCGTATCTGTTTTCGCCGTAAAGGATTCTTGTAAGGTCCCAGCCGTGGTTTGTGTGGCCCTCACAGATACCGAAGCATCTTGTTTTGCAGTACATATTGCCGAATGCCGCAACAACACCAACGGGGTTTGCGAAATCCAAAAGTATTGCGTTAGGACAAAGCACCTGCATACGGTCCAGAATGTTCTTAACTATCTTAATGGTTCTCATTGCAAGGAATGCGCCGCTTACGGAGATATTGTCTGAGGACATATATCCGTATGAGCCTGTAACCTTGGATTCTATATCCGCAAGAATTACGCCGCCTGCAAGAAGCGTTACAGAAACAAGGTCTGCACCCTCAAGAGCCTCATCAAGTGTAAGCTTGTAGGTTACCTTTATAGGGCAAGCCTTGTATTCAGGGCTCTTCATTATCATTTTTGCCATAACCTCAGCTCTATGCTCGTTAAGGTCATAAAGACGGATTTCTCCGCCATTTCTGAATACACCCTCTTTAAGCGCTCCTCTTGCTGTACCTAAAAGCCTGTGGGCGCCGCCACCAATCATTGTTACTATCAATTGCTTTTCTTTTTCCTTTCCGAAGAAAAAATTAATCAGATTTTTGCCGCCTTATACGCAGCCTCAAGTGCTATCCGTATCATATTGGAAAAGCCAAGCTGCCTTTCCTCAACGGAAATACCCTCGTTATTAAAGATGTCGTCTGAAACGGTACATATTGCCAATGCCCCTTTGCCTGCCCTTGCAGCATTCATATAAAGCGCCGCCGCCTCCATTTCAACTGCCATAACACCCATTTGAGCCCATTTCTTAAGAACGTCCTTGCTTTCGTAAAATACGTCTGTGGTAAGTATGTTGCCAACGGACATATCTATTGAAAGCTCCCCTGCCGCTTCCTTTGCCATGTACAAAAGATTAAAATCCGCACATGCAGAGTATGTACCGGGAAGCTCGTACTGCCACGCAAAGCCTGAATCCGTGGATGCCGCCATACCCGCAACTATACTGCGGAGAGGGCATATATCGGGCCTTATCGTGCCTGCAGAGCCTACGCGGATAATATTGTCCACATCATAGAAGTTAAAAAGCTCGTAGCTGTAAATTCCTATGGAGGGTACGCCCATACCGCTTGCCATAACGGAAACGGGTACGCCCTTATATTTGCCTGTAAAGCCCAGGGCACCCCTTACGTCGTTTATAAGTGTGGCGCCCTCAAGAAACGTTTCGGCAATAAATTTTGCGCGGAGAGGGTCTCCGGGCATAAGGACCGTTTTTGCAACGTCCTCCTTCTTTGCCGCTATGTGAGGTGTAGGAACAGACATTATTCGACTCCTATCTCTTATTTTTTTGAATTATATAACTTTATAATAAGTAAGTCAAGACAAAAGAACGGGTAAAATATAAATGGATTCTGCCAATATCTTGTAATGAAGAAAAAAATGTGATATGATTCTCTTACCCGCGTACCCGTAGCTCAGCCGGATAGAGCGCAGGACTCCGACTCCTGAGGCCAGAGGTTCGAACCCCCCCGGGTACACCAAAAATCGACAAGTTTCGACAGAGACTTGTCGATTTTACTTTTTCACTATTAACTCTTCACTTTTCACTCTTCTCTTTCGAA
>SVGI01000008.1 GCA_015056385.1 Clostridiales bacterium | reverse complement strand
GATTTCTACTGTAACCAATTTTCCGTAGGTGTTACACCCATTCTCAAAAAATACCTTTTTATTCGTCCTTGTTTTGCCCACGTATACGCCGTCATCATTCATCCCCTCGGAAAGCACCTCTACCCTCTTACCGATGTAAGAGCTGCTGATTTCCTTGGAAATAGAATCCTGAACAGCCATAATCTCCGCTAATCTTTCTTTCTTTACGGCCTCATCTATTGCATCAGGCATAGTATAAGCAACCGTACCCTTTCTTGGAGAAAAGGCAAACAGGAAAGCAAATGCGAAGCGGATTTTTTTCATAGCCTCAACAGAATCCATAAAATCCTTATCCGTTTCACCGGGAAAGCCTACAATCATATCCGTAGAAAGCTCTATATTGGGCTTTACCGCCCTTAATTTCTCAACAAGGGACATATACTTTTCCATGTTGTATTTTCTGTTCATAGCAGAAAGCACCGTATCGCTTCCCGACTGCATAGGTAAATGAAGATGCTCGCACAGCTTTGAACAGGAGCCAAATGCACTTATAAGCTCATCAGACATATCCTTGGGGTGCGACGTCATAAACCTGATACGCTCAAGCCCGTTTATATCGTTGATTGATGAAATAAGTTCCGCAAACGCTGTACCGCCTCCGCCATACGAATTGACGTTCTGGCCGAGAAGCGTTATTTCTTTGGCGCCTGCGTCAACCAATCTTTTTACTTCATCTATAATAACAGCCTTTTCCCTGCTTCTTTCGCGACCCCGCACGTAAGGAACAACACAGTACGAGCAAAAGTTGTTACAGCCATACATTACATTTACGAATGAGGATAGCTCTCTTCCTCCTGCCAAGGGCACGTTTTCAAGAATATTATCCTTTCCCTCGTCAACAAAAACAACTGTTTTTTTTGATCTTAACGACTGATAGATAGCCTTGGGAAGGTGATGTATACTTTGAGTTCCTATAAGAAAGTTAAGGAACGGGAATGACCTGCGCATCTTAAGGCGTGATGCCTCCTGCTGGGACATACAGCCGCAAACCCCTACTATTTTTTCTCTTCTGGAATTACGGGGCTTTAATGCGCCAAGCACACCGAAAAGCCTTTGCTCTGCATGATCCCTTATACAACAGGTATTTAAGATGATAACGTCAGCGTCGTTTTCATTTTCTGCCTCAATATACCCCATTTCCTCAAGCATTCCCGCAATAATTTGGGAATCATGTACATTCATCTGGCATCCATATGACAAAATACAGTATTTTTCATTTTGGCTATGCTCTGAACGTACTAAGCCTATATATTGTTCGTATTCCTCATAGCGTCTTAAATCTATAGTTTCAAATTCGTACATTTACATTAACCTTCAAATAAGCACATATTTTTACTATTATATCATAAAATCGTTTTTTATATCAAGAAACAATGTGATTTCTTTTCTAATGTTCGTTCTTAAATGTACACGTATTATTATTTTTACAATTTTATAGTACGTAAAGTAGTATAATGTAAGTTAGTATTTCAGTGAATTTACTAAACAAAATAAATATATCAGGAAATGGCTTTATGAAAAAGAAAAACAAGGTATCTCTTATTAAATATCTCAAGCCTTATTGGTATTTCGCAATACTCTCACCCTTATTTATGGTGGCTGAGGTTTTATGCGACCTTTTACAGCCTACATTAATGTCAACAATCGTTGATAAAGGCGTTATTGCAGGTGATAGCGCTGTAATAATCTCTACCGGATTAAAAATGCTTATGTTTGTTGTTATCGGAGGTATTACAGGTCTTGGCGCTGCAGGCTTTGCAAGCGCCGCATCACAAAGCTTCGGCAACGATTTAAGGTGCGCACTCTACAACAAGGTAATGCATCTTTCCATATCTCAAACCGACTCATTCACCATAGGCTCACTTGTTACCAGGCTTACCAATGACGTAACAATGGTACAGGAGCTTGTTGCGTCTATATTAAGAATGTTTATAAGGTCTCCCATAATGTTTGTTGGCGGTATAATAATGTGCCTGTCAATAAACGCCAAGTTTTCTCTTGTGCTTGCGTGCGCCCTCCCCGTGCAAATCATATTTATCGTTCTTATGCTTTTCCTTGCCAGACCTATGTTCAAAAAAGTTCAGCAAAAGCTGGATAAGGTAAACTCTGTTGTACAGGAAAACGTATCCGGGGCAAGAGTTGTTAAGGCATACGTAAGGGAGGAGCACGAAAAGGAGCGTTTTGACGACGCCAACACAGATTTGATGATGACAAATCTTAAGGTTATGAAAATCATGTCCTGGCTTATGCCCTGCATTATGATAGTAATGAACGTTTCAATAATTGCAGTTATTCTCATAGGCGGATATCAGGTAGATGCCGGAAAAATGGGTGTAGGCGAAATTATGGCTGCCGTTACATACATTTCACAAATACTTATGTCTATAATGATGGTTGGAATGATGTTTCAAACAATATCCCGTGGCTCTGCTTCTGCCGCAAGAATAAAAGAGGTTCTTGCAAGCGAGCCTACAGTATTGTCAGGCGATTACGTTGGCGAAGGTGCAGATTCATCTCTGGGCGTTGAATTCAGAAACGTTTCATTCTCGTATCATGGCGAGGAGGAAGACCGCATACTTCATAATATCTCGTTTTCTGCTCAAAAGGGAAAAACCACCGCCATACTCGGCGCCACAGGCTCAGGCAAATCTACCCTGATAAAGCTTATTCCCCGTTTTTACGATGCTGATGAAGGCGAAATCCTTTTGAACGGTACAAACGTTAAAGATTATTCATTGGAGGATCTCAGATATAAAATAGGATTTGTTTTGCAGAAGAGTGAATTGTTTTCCGGTACAATTGCTGAAAACATACGTTGGGGTGATGAAAACGCTACAGACAGTGATGTAATTGATGCCGCACGTATTGCTCAGGCAGATGACTTTATAATGGGCTTTAGTGACAAATACGAAACCGCTGTTTCGGAAAAGGGAGCTTCTCTTTCAGGCGGTCAAAAACAGCGTATGTCTATTGCCCGTGCAATACTTAAAAACCCCGACGTTCTTATTATGGACGATTCAACCTCTGCCCTGGATCTTACCACAGAGGCAAGGCTTCAGGCAGCTCTTAAGCAAAGAATTTCATCTGCCTGCGTAATAATTATTGCACAGAGAGTTGCAAGTATAAAAAATGCTGACAATATTATTGTGCTTGACAATGGAACGATCTCTGCACAAGGAACTCACGAGGAGCTTCTTAAGACAAGTGAAATTTACAAGGATATTTATAACTCCCAGATGAAGACAGGAGGAATTGAAGCATGAGCAGTAAAACACAGCAAAAAAACGCACCTGCAATGCATCCCCGAGCAATGACAGGGAGAGGCCCGATGCCTATGTTTGCAGAAAAGCCAAAAAATGCAAAAAAAACACTAAAAAGGCTTATATCCTATTTAGGACGTAATATAAAGCTTGTTATCACTCTTATTGTGCTTGTTGCAATCACGTCAATCGTAACGCTGCTTGACCCATATTTCCAGGCAAATGCTATCGACGCTATTGCAAACGAGGGCGGTATAGGCGTTGATTTCGCAACACTCTATAAATTCCTTATCTGTATGGGTGTTGCATTCATTTTAAGATCTGCAATTACATTTTTTACAAACTACATCGCCGCTGTTGTATCTCAGGTTACAGTTAAATCTCTGCGAAAGGACCTTTTCTCCTGTATATCCAAGCTTCCTATTAAATACATAGATAACCACCGCCACGGAGATATAATGAGCAGAATGACAAATGACGTAGAGAATATTTCTCACGCAGTTTCACAGTCTATCTCATCAATATTCTCTGCCGTTATATCAATATTAGGCTGTATTGTATTTATGATGTATTACAGCCCCTTGCTTACAGGTATAATTGTACTTATTCTGCCTATAAGCATGTTTATTTCCTTAAAGCTCGGAAAGCTTATGCGTAAATATTACAGCGAGCAGCAGCGTGTTTTAGGCGAATTAAACTCAAAGATCGAAGAAACGGTATCAGGATATCAGACAATCGTTTCATACACAAAAGAGGATGATTGTATCGAATCCTTTAACGAAACAAGCAAAAGGCTCAGAAAAATCGGTATTCGCGCACAGATATTCGGCGGTGTTATGGGCCCGACAATGAACCTTATTTCCAACATCTCTTTCCTTACGGTTGCCGCTGTTGGAGGCTCACTTGCGTTAAAGGGCATAATGACAATAGGCGCCATTCAGGCATTTATACAGTATTCAAAGCAGTTTACACGCCCCATAAATGAGCTTGCCAACCAATACACACAGCTTCAGACGGCTATCGCCGCCGCCGAACGAGTGTTCGAAATGATGGATACTCCTCCTGAAATAGATGATGGGACTATTGTTCTTGACGCTGATAAGGTTGAAGGTAACATTTCCTTTGAAAACGTGGTATTCTCCTACAAGGAGGGGGAGCCTGTTCTTAAAGGCTTTAACCTTAATATCAAAAAAGGAAGTAAGGTTGCAGTTGTAGGAGCAACAGGCGAGGGTAAAACCACACTTGTTAATCTTCTTACGCGCTTCTATGAAATAGATGAAGGCAGAATAACGCTGGACGGCGTTGATATTAAGGATATCAGCAAGGATTCCTTAAGAGGTATAATGGCAATAGTTTTGCAGGATACTCTTCTCTTTTCAAATTCCATCAAGGAAAATATACGCTTTGGCAGAACAGACGCAACAGATGAAGAAATTATTGACGCGGCAAAAATATCCAATGCTCACAAATTTATTAAGGTATTGCCTGAAAAATACGATACAGAGCTTAATGAAAACGCCACTACAATAAGCCAGGGTCAGCGCCAGCTTTTATCCATAGCAAGAGCCGTACTTGCAGACCCTAAAATTCTCATACTTGATGAAGCGACCTCAAGCGTTGACACAAGAACAGAAATGCATATACAGCAGGCTATGATACAGCTGATGAAAAACAGAACAAGCATTATAATTGCGCACCGCCTTTCTACAATAAGGGATGCAGACGTTATAGTAGTTTTGTCAGGCGGTGTTGTGGCTGAGGCAGGCAACCACGAGGAGCTGCTTGCTAAAAAGGGCTGTTATTATTCTCTTTATCAAAACCAATTTTCAGGTATAGCTACGTAATTGTAAGGAATAAAAGCTATGAGCACTTTATACGTAATTGCAACTCCCATAGGTAACCTGGGGGATATTTCGCAAAGAGCCCTTGATATAATGGGTTCCGTAGGCTTTATCGCCTGTGAGGATACACGCCAGACATCAAAGCTTCTTGCAAGATTTGATATAAAAACCCCTCTTGTTGCTTACCATAAATTTAACGAATATGATAAGGGGGATTCTATTATAGATAGAATCCTTTCCACAGGCGAGGATGCTGCCCTTGTTACAGACGCGGGAACGCCTTGTATAAGCGACCCCGGAAGTATATTGGTGGGTAAGGCAATAGAAGCCGGTATTGACGTGTATGCAATACCGGGCGCCTGTGCTATAATCTCCGCCCTGTCTATTTGCGGACATCCATTTATTGAATTTGCTTTTATGGGCTTCTTCCCTCGTGAAACAAAGGACAAAAGGGCTTTTATTTCAAAAATATCCTCAAGCAGCGCAGATACATTTGTGTTTTATGAATCTCCATTAAGGATTATTGATACGGTAGAATTTATTTCCAATGAAATCGGAGGCAATTTAACCGTATGTAACGATATGACAAAGCTTCACGAAAAAATATACCGAGGCAGTGCTTCTGACGTGCTAAACGAGCTTAAGGAAAACGAAAACGCCCAGAAGGGTGAATACTGTGTAGTTCTGACATCTCCACAAAAAAGAGAGCCCCAAGGTTCCGTGGCAGACAAAAGCATATCTGTTGAGGCGTTACTTGTAGATACTCTGATAAAAGAAAATACAGATATAAAGAGCGCCATTTCCATATTAAGGAAACAGCGCCCAGACATATCAAAACGTGATATTTTTGATGCCTCCATCAATCTCAAAAATATATTTAACAGTTGATAGATATCACAATATAATGCATACTACTCCGTCAGAGCCTTCATTTATTATCCTTTGAAATGCCTCCTGCATTTTGAAGCTTACATCATCAGGCATTACGGAAAGCTTATTTGACAATCCCTCATTGACAAGCTCATAGAGGGATTTTCCAAATATATCCGTTTGCCAAAGCTTGCTTGGATCCGTTGCAAATTCATCTACCATTTTATCCAACAGCTCCTCACACTGCTTTTCTGCGCCTATGATAGGTGAAACAATAGTTTTTATATCGGCCCTTAATATATGCAGAGACGGGGCGCTTGCCTGAAATTTCACACCGAATCTGTTTCCCTGCTTTATAAGCTCCGGTTCATCCAACGTCATTTCTGTTTGTATAGGCTGAATCGCCCCATAACCGCCGCTTCTGGCGCTTTTTAACGCAGGAAGAATTCTTTCATAATCTGTTTTAATAGCAGAATAATCCTTTAATACAGAGAAAAGCTCATAATCATTATTAACCTCACATCCGCAACGCTCCGACAGTATTTTATATAACACCTCGGGCTTTGTTTTTATTTCTGCGTGTATTGCGCCCTCCCCCATATCTACACTTGTTACACGGAAAAAATCCAAATAATTATTTTCTATTGTACCTTCAGAAAACGTGTTTACGTCCTTTATTCGTGCTATGGAATCGGCAGAGGCTGATGCAATGCTTACCATTTCCTTAAAAAGCCAATGCTCTTTTTCCAGGGTGAATATCCATTCGGGTATATTAAACTTATACGTCTTTACAGGAAATTCGTATAAAATATCACTGAAAACAGATGAAATATCGTTTTCATCCATATTCAAAACATCTATGGTATGTACAGGGGCATTATATTTCATTTCAAGCTCGTCCCTGAGCTGATAGGCTTGGTTTGACATAGGAGTTTTACTGTTTATAACAACTGCAAAGGGCTTCCCTATTGCCTTTAATTCCTTTACTGCCCTTTCCTCCGCCTCGATATAGTTTTCGCGGGGTATATCGCTTATAGTCCCGTCTGATGTCATTACAATACCTATTGTAGAATGATTTTCTATAACCTTTTTCGTACCTATCTGCGCCGCTTCATCAAATGATATTTCCTTATCAAACCAAGGAGTACGTACCATTCTGGGCATACCGTTTTCCGTACGCCCTGATACACCCTCTATTGGGTATCCGACACAATCGATAAGCCTTACCTTAACATTTATCTTATCGCACAGGTTAATACGTACGGCTTTTTCAGGCACAAACTTCATCTGACTCGTCATTATCATTCTGCCTGCACCGCTTTGAGGCAGCTCATCCAAAAGGCGTTCTTTGCTGTAATTTTCGTCGATTCCGGGTAAAATATATAATTCCGAAAACCTCTTTATAAACGCCGATTTTCCCGTTCTTACAGGCCCCACAACGCCTATATAAAGCTCAGAGCCCGTTCTTTTTGTAATATCATCATAAATCTTATTATAATCCACAAAAATCCCTCCCTTGATTATCCTCGTTACACAAACAAATATATTTTTTTGCTGCTCAAAATATTCCATGTTTATATTTTGAAAAAATACACAGAATACTACCGAAAACAATATGCGGAGGTAAAATATGATAGAGCAAGATACAATACGGCTGCTGCGTGAATGCGATTCAGGAGTGAAAATGGGCATATCCTCCATTGACGACGTTATTGACAATGTAACAAGCAAGGAGCTTAAATGCTTTCTTTCAAAATCAAAAGAAAAGCACAGCGAGCTTTCAAAGGAAATAGATGCCCTTCTTTCAAAATATCACGATGAGGGTAAAGAGCCGGGTCCTATGTTAAAGGGAATGTCCTGGATCAAAACGAACGTAAAGCTTGCAGTTGATTATTCCGATAATACAATAGCAGACCTTATGACAGACGGATGTAATATGGGGATTAAGTCATTAAGTAAATATCTTAACGAATACGCAGCAGCCGATGAAAAATCAAAGGATATAACAAAAAAGCTTATAAAAATTGAAGAGGATCTTTCTAATCAGCTTCGTGATTATTTATAAAACATTTAATGGGACAAAGCTTTGTCCCATTTTTTATAATTTGTCTTGCACATACATAGTAAAACTGTTATACTTGTCCTATATACATTACATTTTAAGGAGCCAATCATGTTAAAAGGAATCCCCTCTATTCTCTCCCCGGAGCTTTTGAAAATACTGTGCGAAATGGGCCACAGCGACAGAATCGTAATTGCAGACGGCAATTTTCCTGCAGAAACAATTGGAAAAAACGCAATTGTTATAAGAATGGATGGGCATGGCGTTCCCGAGATATTAGACGCTATACTTACAGTATTCCCTCTTGATACATACGTTGATACCCCTGCTATTCTTATGCAGCTGATGGAATGCGACATAGGTAAGGTAGAAACTCCTATTTGGGATACGTATAAGGGAATTATCGCAAAGCACGACGAACGCGGCGCAGCTGCTGTTGACAACATCGACAGATTTGATTTTTACGACGAAGCAAAAAAAGCTTACTGCATAATAGCAACAAGTGAAACGGCAATTTACGCAAACATTATGCTTCAAAAGGGTGTAGTGATTAATTAAAATAAATAACAGACTACATAAAATGAGCCCGGTATATACAGCCGGGCTCGTTTTTGTATACCGAAAACCACGCGATAGTCGCGTGGTTCAAAAGAGGTTAACTGATGAAAATATAATAAAGGCCCCTTGGTTATGGCGAAGCCAATAACTGTGAATGGGGCTGTCTTCGTGAAAGCGAAGACTGGGGGATTGTTTTAATGGGAATTGTGAAATGTCTTTTTTATGTTTTCTCTTTTTTATGTTCAAAACCTGTTTGTATTTTTTCAGAGCAGAATATTTTGGATATGTTATATACCTTACGATTGTGAGGAGTTTTAAGTAGTCCAATCCAATCCCTCCGTCTTTTTGCTTAAGGCAAAAATCCACCTCCCTTTACACAAGGGAGGCATACAATACATAAAACCCATTTATGGGTAGTAAGTAATAATTTCATGGCTGGTAGGCCAAAAATAAACGCACTTGTGCGTTGCCAGTAGTGGTTAGGGCTATGCCCGAAAAGGAAAAACCACCCGCTATGCGGGTGGATATTTATTTACAGTAAATCCTATCTTTTGATTACAATATTACTCATTGATTTTATTATACTTCCACCAGGAAATACACCCCTCAAGGTATTTCCTGGATATACAGACGTGTTCCTGCCGATAACTGTACCCGGATTCAGAACACAGCCCGATCCTACGTCGGCATAATCTGCAAGAATTGCTCCAACCTTGCGAAGACCTGTATTGTAATCCTCGTCCCCGTGTATAACAACAGCTTTTTTATCGGACTTTAGATTTGAACAAACGGTCGCGGCGCCCAAGTGGCAGAAATTTCCCAATACTGAGTCGCCCACATAATTATAGTGCGGTGCTTGAACATTTTTTAATAAAATACAGTTCTTAAATTCGCTGGAGTTTCCAAGCACACAATTTTCACCCGTTATAACATTTCCTCTAATAAACGCGCCCGGACGAACCTCGGAGTTAGACCCTATGATGGCGGGTCCCTCAATAGTAGCGGTAGGATATATCTTAACGTTCTCACCGATAAGTACATTATCGGAATACGTTATATACCCTGTTATCCCATTTTTTATAACGGAAATAATATAATCGTTGATCTTCGGAAGCATTTCCCAGGGATATTCGCAGGAATCAAAAAGGGAAACAAGATATTCTGTGGTACAGCTGAAAAGCTCACTTGTCCTGACCTGTTTATTCATGTAAGTACCCTCTTTCAATTATAACATTCGTAATTAAATCTATATATTCGTTACACAGCTCTTGACTGTCTGCCTCAATCATTATGCGGATTACAGGCTCTGTACCGCTTTTGCGAAGTAAAACTCTGCCGTTACCGTTAATAAGTGTTTCGATTGCCGCCTTTGATGCCAAAACGGCCTCATCAACTAAAACAGCCTCCTTATCCGTTACACGAATGTTCTTTATTTTTTGCGGATAAAGCCTAATGGGCTTTTTAAGCTCAGAAAGAGAGAGCTTTGAATCACAAACCTCTTCGGCTAACATAATCGACGTTAAAATACCGTCCCCCGTTGTAGCGTATTTTTTAATTATGATATGACCCGACTGCTCACCACCTAACGAATAATCGTTCTTTTGCATGCATTCATAAACAAAGCGGTCGCCAACGGCTGTTTGCTCACACTTAATACCTATTTCCTTTAAGGAAGAAATAAGGCCGCTGTTAGACATAATCGTTGAAACAACGGTATTATCAGTTAACATTCCTCTGTTTTTTAGGCGTTTTGCCAAAATATACAGAATAGCATCTCCGTCTACCACATTTCCCTTTTCATCGACAGCTATACATCTGTCCGCATCTCCATCAAAGGAAAATCCCATATCCAGGTGTTTTTCCTTGACTAAATTGCAGAGATTTTCAATATGTGTTGATCCACAATCCCGATTTATATTAAGACCGTCGGGTTCATTTCCTATCACATAGGTTTGTGCACCTATTGCGCTGAATACGTTTTTTGCTATCATCCAGGATGCACCGTTAGCGCAGTCCAGACCAATTCTCAGCTTTCTGTATGAGTTTGAAGCAAGAGAAATAAGATAACCTAAATATCGATTTCTACCTGATACATAATCCACAATACAACCGATTTTGTTTCTTGTAGCAAGTGGCAAGTCGTTACCCGATACACCAAGCGCCTTTAGATCATTGTCGAGGTAGTCCTCAATTAATAACGTTGTTTCATCGTTTAATTTTTCACCGTAGCGGTTGATTACCTTAATACCGTTGTCATAGAAAGGATTGTGTGAGGCAGTAATCATAATACCGCAATCAAATTCATCATGACAGATAACATAGGAAACACTTGGCGTTGTGGTTACGTGTAGCATATACGCATCTGCGCCCGAGGCGGTAATACCTGCTACAATAGAGTATTCGATCATATAGCTTGAACGCCTGGTATCTTTACCTATAACAATGCGAGGTCGATAGTTAGGCTCGCTGCATCCCGATAGCGCAGAAGAAAAATACCATCCTAAAAATCTGCCGACTTTATACGCCTGAAGGGAGGTAAGGTTTATGTTTGCCTCACCTCTGAAGCCGTCAGTACCAAAGTACCTTAATCTCTGATTTTTAGATTCGCTATTTATATTTACCTCAATTTTGTCATATAATAACTCATCGGTAGAAATATTGAATAATTCACAAAGCGTCAGAACCTTGTCTATTTGAGGTAGCGCTATATTCATTTCCCATTTTGAAACAGATTGACGTGAAACATTGACCTTTTCTGCAAGCTCTTGCTGTGTAAGACCCGCATTCGAACGAAGGTTAGATATTTTTTCTCCAAGAGTCATATAAAAACCGCCTTTCATAATTGAAAACTATGCTGATTTTAAGCAATGTATGCACAGATGTCAACCAACTTCAATTACAAAAACACGCAACCGCAGGTTGCTAATCACCCGTATTGATTTCCGTTTTTAAGTAAATTATACCAAATAATAAAAAACAACATCAAGTAAACTATTCTGCGTCAATACAAAATAACGTTTTTAGCATTTTTAGGAAAACAGCAAAAACCAACGCTTCATAAAGCAGCAAGATATTCGTTCTTAAATACATTCATGTAGGTTTATGGTTAACTGTATAAACGAATCACGTCTGAAAACCAATTCTCTGTTGTTAAAAATCCTATATAAGTGAAGAAATAAAAAGCAAAAATCCCGCCCTCTTACGAGAACGGGATTTATGGTGCCGCTGGCCGGACTCGAACCGGCACGGTGTTACCCACCGCATTTTGAGTGCGGAACGTCTGCCAATTCCATCACAGCGGCATAAAATAAGTACTTAAAAAGCACTTATTTATTATATCATATCAAATATAGTTTTGCAACTATATTTTTGTTACTCACCTAAAAGAGTCATATCAAGCAGTTCATTAATATAAACAGCTCTATCCTCGTCAACAGAGGTATATGCGGCAATACCCGTCATAATAGACATAGCGCCTGCACGTGTTCCTGCACAATGACCTAACGGGTCTGCAGCTCCACGGAAAATCATATCGCGAAGCTTTGAATCTCCGCCGCCGTGGCCTCCGTTTTCAACAGGAAACTTAATATCACGCTGTGTGCCGTTGATATCGTATATTTTAATCTTCTTGTAAGGGTCAGGGAATCTGTTTCTATCCACATCACCTATTACCATGCGGCCCTTACTTCCGTTGATACAAATAGAGAAATCCTCGTAGGGTGAATTCGTTGTCAAAGAGTAGCTCATCATTGCGCCGCCTGAATAAAGCACGTTTGCAGTCATTGTATCAAAAATATTGATTTCGTTTCTGAAAACACACTGGTCGCGGTAATAATTATCTACATCCTCGGCACCAACATAGAATTTTTTGTAGAATTCATTCTGTGTTATATCCCAATAAAACTCGCATTCGTTTTTATGAGGACACGTCATACATCTTTCACTGCGATACTTTCCGTTTTCACCGTAAAACTGCCTGTTTGCAAACGCATTTACCTTAACAGGCTCCTGGTCTATAAGCCAGTTTACAAGGTCAAAATGATGTGTTGCCTTATGCACGAAAAGACTGCCTGAATTATTTCTGTCGCTATGCCAACGGCGGAAATAATCTGCGCCATGACTTCTATCCAATTGCCATTCAAAATGAACGCTGTGAATCTTCCCTATTTCACCTGCGTTGATAAGTCTTTTTGCTTCTGTAATAAAGGGCATAAAGCGATAGTTAAACGTAACGATAACGCGCTTGCCTGTGCGCTTTTCTGCCTCAAGTATAGCATTACATTTCTGAGCATCAATTGTCATAGGCTTTTCTGTAATAGCATCACAGCCTGCCTCAAGTGATTTTATAATATATTCGTGATGGAATCTGTCTACTGTTGTAACTATCACCGCATCAGGCTTTTCCTTTGCAACCATTTCATCAAAATCCCTATACACGGGAACGTCAATTCCTATTTCGTGTACAAGCATTTCGCTGCGCTTATAGTTAATATCGTAAACACCGACAATTTTTGCGACATCACTAAAATCATTTACAAGTGGCTGTGCATACATCATAAGAGCTCTTGCACTGGCACCGGCAAACGCATATTTTTTTATCATAAGTACCTCCGTTATGAAATTATAAATTCAACCTTATCCCCTGACTGTGAAATAAGCTCCACGCCCTCAGGTAATTTAATTTCCTTTATGTTATACCAGCCCGTTCCAACAGTTGCATTGTAAAGGTCCACGTAAACAATTATATCCTCCGGTTTGATGTTCTCTATAACCTTCTGGCTTGCCCTAACCGTTATATCCATAGAAAAGGGAATTGCCTGCTCCACCGTTACACCAAAGGGAGTATTAAGCAAGGTAATAGTGCTAACAGTAACCGTATGTGTAACCATCTTGTCAATTCTAATAAGAATGTTTACGGTATCTCTCTGACCCGGCTTTAAGTATACACCGTCAGGCAAAAGCACGTTTACATCCATATCAACATCCTGAGTAACAGAGGCTATATCAATACGGGATACAGGAATAGATTCAATATTCTCAAGAATTGACGGTTCGCCGTACAACACAATTTTGTCAGGCAAAGCGCTTATTCCGGAAATGAAATAACCGTTTGCAGGATTCCCTACTATATTAGATTCGTAATCTATGGGAACCTCCTTTTCTGAGAAAATCGGTACATAAACCGTTATATCAGATGAATCCGCCGTAAAAAGCGAGGAGTCCACAGCCTTTCCGGTTTTATCTGCAAAGGTTATTCCTGCTGATATAAAATACGAATTCTGCATTCCTGAAACATCTACCGTGGCATTCGCCTGCACGATAGTATCGCAAACAGATTTCGGCGCCCTTATAGTAACCTCCTCGGTATACTCGATCATATCACGCATCAAATGGCGTCCGTTAGCTACTGTACCTGTGATTTCAACATTAAGATGAACGTTTTTTGTAACTACTCTTTCAATAACAACGTTAATTGCGCCTGATGACACAACAGAAACACCGTCCTGTAAATTAGATACCTTGGGTACGAAGGAATATTCACCTGAGGTTATAACACGGCCTACGTCTATCTGAGCAACGAGCATTTTAGAATCAATATTTCTCAAATCACTGTACAGACCTCCCAGTGTAACGTCTGTATTATCTGATGAAACGGCCTTTATCGCAAGAGAACGCTCTGCAAGAAGGTCCTCGTTGAGAATTTCTATTGCAACATTATCGTATATACGGGATATTGGCGTTTGATTTTGGGACGTTGCCATATACCAAAGAATGAGCGAAATTATAAGTGAAAATATAATAATCAATACTTTGGAATGAGCAAGAGCTCTGAAGGAAAATTTTGAATTATTTTGTTCCACGGTTAAGCTTCTCCTTCACAGTTGTAATAAAGGTTTTCTTTTCTACGGTCTTAGGCTGGAATACCTCTGTCAGCTTGTTGCGCAAACGATCTGCATCTATATTCCTGAATATTTTTCCGTTTTCAACAATAGAAATATAACCCGTTTCCTCGGATACGACTACTGAAAGCGCATCTGTAACCTCGGTTATACCAATAGCTGCCCTGTGCCTTGTACCAAGCTGGCTTGACAGGAAGGGATTTTGTGTTAACGGTAAAACGCAGCCTGCAGCAACAATCCTGTTCCCTCTTACGATAACAGCGCCATCGTGCAAGGGGGCATTATGAGTAAATATGTTAAGCAGCAATTCCTCGGAAAGTACGCCGTCAATAGGAATACTTCTTTCGATATACTCCTGAAGGCCTGTAACCTTTTCTATAACTATTATAGCACCCAGGCGCTGCCTTGAAAGCTCCTGCGCAACAGAAACAATGTCATTCACCGCTGTAGGCACCTCTATTTCAGGTGTTTTGAACACAAACAGCCCTACAATGGATTTTCTGCCGAACTTTTCAAGGCCTCTTCTAAGCTCCGGCTGGAAGAGAATTATTATGGCAATTACACCTACGCTTAAGGCGTTTTTTAGTATCCAGTTTATTGTTGTCAACCCAAGCAGGCTTGTTATCCAGGTTACAACAAGAACTATGGCAAGACCCTTAAGAACCTGCTCTGCCGTTGTTTTGAATATAAACTTCAAGAGCTTGTATATCAAAAACGTAAGAATAACGATATCCAGAATATTAAATATAATATCCGGAAACCTCAAATACGGCTCTATATAGTGAATGATATTTTGAAAGAAACCCATTTAACCTATTTCACCTCAACATTTATCACAATGTATGTAAAACAAAATCAAAATCTTACGCCATATTTACGCTAAGCTGCTGACCGCCTAAAATATGGAAATGTATGTGCTTGACAGACTGGCATCCGTCCTCACCGCAGTTTGTTATAACTCTGTATCCGCTTTCGTTAATACCAAGAAGCGTGGCGATGTAGGGTATTTTAGAGAAAAGATATCCTATAACTGCACTGCTTTCATCTGTTATATCCTGCGCTGATGAAATGTGCATTTTCGGTATAACAAGTACGTGCACCTTTGCCATAGGAGATATATCATAAAATGCAAGTATTTTTTCGTCCTCATAAACCTTTTTTGACGGAATATCACCTGATACTATTTTACAAAACAAACAATCCTTCATAATCACCACTCCTTTTATTGTATTATATTATTTTTAACGTTATATGTAAATATAAAATTATTATACTGTATCAAACTGACTCATGTAAAGATTATAGTATTCCTGTTTTTTATCCAGAAGCTCGTTATGTGTTCCCTGCTCCACAATGTTACCGTTTTTCATAACAAGTATCAAATCTGCATCCTTGATTGTGGAAAGCCTGTGGGCAATAACAAAGCTTGTTCTTTCCTTCATAAGCCTTTTTAATGCAATCTGTATTTTCTTTTCTGTATAGGTATCAATATTGCTTGTTGCCTCATCAAGTATAAGTATTGGCGGATCTGCCATAAATACTCGGGCTATTGTAAGAAGCTGCTTTTGACCCTGTGATATCTGTGTTGAAACATCAGATATTACAGTATCGTATCCCTTTTCCAGACGCATTATAAAATCGTGAGCATTTGCATTTTTTGCAGCCTGCTGTATTTCATCTATAGTTGCATCAGGCTTTCCGTAAGCAATATTGTCCCTTACACGTCCTTCAAAAAGCCAGGTATCCTGAAGAACCATACCAAAACATTCCCTTACGTTTTCTTTTGTAAGTGTATTTACGTCAACACCGTCAATATAAATGTTGCCGCTGTTACAGTCATAAAAACGCATTAAGAGGTTTACAAGGGTTGTTTTTCCTGCACCTGTTTTTCCTACGATAGCAACTCTGCTTCCGGGGGCAACACTCAAATTAATGTTTTGAATAAGCGCCTTACCCTCTTCATAGGAAAATGATACATTTCGAAACTCAACGCTTCCCTTAACAGCATCTCTGTCTATAACATTTGACGGGGCTTCTATATCCTCCTTGGCATCAAAAACAGTAAATATCCTTCTCGCGCCTGCTATACCCGCCTGAATCTGTGATATAACGCCGGATATTTCATTAAAGGGTTTGGCAAACAGGTTTGCATACAGCAAAAAGCTTGTAACAATACCTACGGATATATTTCCAACGCCCTTAATAACAAGTATTGAGCCCACCAGGCCTACTGCAACGTATGCGATATGGTTAATATATCTCGTTACGGGATTAACAAAGGCTGAATATATCTGGGCACACAACCCGTTTTTGTGAAGAACTGCATTACTTGTATCAAAATTTTCCTGTGCATTGCCAATGGCATTATACGTAATAATTTCATTGTATCCCGCAAATATTTCCTGGGAATACCCGTGCAACTCTCCCAAGGACTGGGACTGCTTTTTGAACGACGTTCTTGACCTTGAGGTTATAAGCCCTGCCGTATAGAACGTAAGGGGTGCGGAAATAACAACGATACACGCCAATATAGGGCTCATTGAAAGCATTAAAATAACGGCGCCTACAACAGTTATAACACCCGTTAAAAGCTGTGAGAGAGATTGCTGAAGCGCCTCGCCAACTGAATCCGCGTCGTTAATAAATCTGCTTACAAGATCTCCATGGGCATGTGTATCATAATATGAAACAGGCAGACTATCCATTTTATCCTTAAGGCTGTCCCTCATGTTTTTTGATACACCAAAGGATATACTGTTTGTACAAACAGTAAGGATCCATTGTGCCAACGACGAAAATACGTACACCACAAGCACGGCAATAACAGCGCCTAAAAGCTCACCGTTGCCGCTTCCCATAATATCAACAGCCTTACCTATAAGCCTTGTTCCTATAAGAGTACCAAGGACGTATACGAATGCCGCAAAAACGGAAATTATAATATTTTTTCTGTAAGAACCTATAAATGAAAGTAACCGACGAAGTGTTTTATCTCTGTTTTTCATAAGCCTCCTCCGTCTGTCTGTGAATTATAAAGCCCTACGTAAATATCGGAACGCTTCATAAGCTCATCATGTGTTCCGATATCGCATATAACACCGTTATCCATTATTATTATCCTATCACAATGGATGACAGATGAAACCCTTTGAGAAATCGTAATAACCGTTTTCTCCTTGAACTCGCTTGAAACAGCCTTCCTTACCTCTGCCTCCGTAGCAAAATCCAAGGCGCTGGTGCAGTCATCCAATATTAAAAGCTCAGGCAACCCAAGCACTGCTCTTGCAATAGCAAGCCTTTGCCGTTGACCGCCTGAAAGATTTTTTCCTTTGGCCTCTACAACGGAATCAAAACCGTTTTCTTTAAGCTGAACAACCTCATACAGCTGTGATATTTTGGATGCAGTTAAAATATCCTCATCACTAAAGCCCGTACGTCCACACAGAATATTACTGCGTATTGTTCCGTGAAAAAAAGACATATTCTGCCTTACAGCACCTATTCCATCTCTTAAAGCCTTAAAGGTGTATTCCTTTACATTCTTACCGTAGTAAAGCACCTCACCCTCTGTTGTATCGTAAAAGCGCTCTATAAGATTTATAAGAGATGTTTTTCCGGACCCTGTTACGCCGATTACACCTATTTTTTCACCCTTACGTATACAAAAGTTTATTCCCGTAAGAACGTTTTCACCTGATGAAGTGTAGCTGAAGGTTACGTCCTTAAATTCGATTATCTTATCTTGTGAGAAATCGGCTTTATCAAGCGTTCCCTCTGTAATTGAAATATGACAGTCAAGCACCTCGTTTACCCTTGATGCACTGGCACCGGCACGAGTGAAAAGGACAATAAGATTAGAAACCACAATAAGGGCAAGAAGCATCTGGGATATATAGTTGATGAATGCAATAAGCTCTCCCTGTGAAAAATTACCGCTGTTTATTTCAATACCGCCAAGCCACAGTATAGCAACTATTCCAAAGTTAATTATAAGGGTAGTTGCAGGATTAAGTATTGCTGAAATTTTTCCTACAAGCTTATCAATGACAAACAATTCGTCATTAGCCCGGGTAAAGCGCTTTTTATGCTTATCGGCAGCATTAAACGCACGTATTACACGTACACCCGCCATATCCTCGGCGGCAAGCACAGAAACTCTGTCCAGCTTTTTTTGTACTGTTTTGTACAAGGGGGTTGTCTTTTTTATAATTACTGCAAGAATAACGGCAAACAATGGCATAACGCATAAAAATATAAGAGAAAGCTTCTTATTTATCATAAACGCCATAATAAAAGCACCAATACAGATAAATGGAGCCCTTAAAAGAAGCCTGATTACCATAGCAAATGCCTGCTGTACCCTGTTTACGTCGTTTGTTATTCTTGTAGAAAGGGAGTTAACACCAAATTTGTCCATCTCCCTTGGGGAAAACTGCATTATTTTTCTGAACATATCACGGCGCAACGCTGTACCTATACCCTGTGATGAGCTTGATGCCAGATACTGGCACATAAGAGCAAAGCATACACCTGTACTGGCAAGGCCTATCATTATTAAGGCATATTTCAAAGTATAAGCAGTGTCGCTATTGGCAACACCATTATCAATAATAAAAGCCATTATGGTAGGTAAGGTAAGCTCTATTATCGCCTCTATAAGCTTAAAAAGAGGTCCGAAAACAAACTCGGCTATATACGGACGTACATATCGGAACAATTTAATCATTACAGTATTTTCCCAATTTATATTATTATATATATTATATCAAAGCACAGTTTTTTTGGCAAATGTATATTGACGCTCATCGTGTAAAAAATATAAAAAAATGTGTGGAGAAGTATGATTAATCTATTTTTAAGAGCTATAATCCTTTACGTTATCGTTATTGTTACAATGAGGCTTATGGGAAAGCGCCAGCTTGGACAGTTGCAGCCGTATGAGCTTGTGATTACTATTATAATTGCAGACCTTGCATCCCTTCCCATGCAGGACGAAAAGCTACCCTTAATACGAGGGATAATTCCATTGATTGCCCTTTTATTTGTTCAAATTATATTGTCCGTATTATGCTTCAAAAGCAAAAGTGTTCGACGCTTTATAAACGGTAAGCCTATTACTCTCATAGAAAACGGAGTAATAATTCAACAAAATATGAAACGAACGCTTACAACCATAAGTGATATATTAGAAGCCATGCATTCTCAGGAAATATCGGATATTGCACAAATAGATTACGCCATACTTGAAACAAACGGAAGCATTACCGTTTTCAAAAAGGGTGAATATTCAACGCTTTCTTTGTCTGACATAACAAGCATTGATAATAGCGGTACTATAAAAAGCAGCTTTGCTATTCCGGTTGTTATTGACGGAAAAGAGGTTACGGATAAGCCTAAAAATTATAACCGTATAATAAAGAAAATCCGTAATGTTCTTACAACAGATAAAAAAGAACAAAAGGATATACTTCTTGCCTACTCGGTAAGCGACAATGTTAAAATCATCTATAAGGAAAAATAAATACTGTGAAAAACGTAGCCGTTGCCATATGCATTACATTAATTACGCTATTAAGCATGATTGCGTACAACATATTTCTAAACAGATACTTTATGGATATATACACAAAATGCAATAACATCCTAAACGCCGTTGACATGAGCCCTTCATCGGATCAAGCAGAAATTACGGATGATATTGCAAAACAAATCAATCAAATAATCAATATGTGGAATAAAAGAAAAAATGCGCTCTATTTAGTATGTAATCATCAGCTCATTGAGGAAATAGACAAAGCTATATTATCCCTCGAGCTCAGCATAAATAAAAACAGCAAGCAAGACATATACAGCGACATATCCATTCTTGCATTTTACCTGAATAAATTTATGGAAAATGAAAAATTCAGTATTAAAAACGTATTTTGAAGCAAATCAGAGCATTTTAACCATTGTTAGAGCGTCCTCAAGATTATCGCTGTAATACTCTTTTCTAAGGCCTATCTGATAAAAGCCATACTTTTTATATAAATTTATCGCAGGAGTATTGGAAACACGCACCTCAAGATAAGCATACTGTGCACCCTTGCTTTTAGCAGTGGCAATAGCCTCCTCTAAAAGCTCTTGGGCTATTCCCTGCCTTCTGTATTCAGGTAATACGGCAACGTTAAGTATGTGCGCCTCATCAAGAAAGCACATCATACCGATATAGCCTACTGCCACCTCTTCATCAAAGGCGCCTAAATAAATTCTGTTCTTCTCTGCCATATCCTTTTTAAGCTCTGCCTGACTCCACGGAGACGGAAAGCACTTATATTCAACGGGATATATGGCATCTGCATCCCTGTACGAAAGTAAATTGTATCTTATCATAATCAATTATTGTTCATCAGCTTTTGAGTTGCCTGTGCCTCTCTTACGTATAGCGGCTCTACATCCTGTGGGTACGTAACATTACCCTGCATATATCTATCGAATGCTATAAGACCTATATTTACAGCATTCGGCATAATATTTCTTTCTGACGAGAAGGAAACATTACCCCAAACACCCTCATACTCCATAAGCCTTTTTTGAATTTTTTCAGCGTAAGCATAGATACCATCCCCACATACGTTAATGCGTTTGCCGTTTTTTACATGCTCTGCTATTTTATCACAAAGAGAATCAACCTTTATTGCCTCTGCTGACGAAAGCTCGTTAAGGCGGGACTTACCGTTATCCACAAGACAGGCCTCATAAAATGATGTATATACCGTTTCGTTTCTTGCGTTTATTATGGGAACAACAATATCACCAAACGAACCAACGCCATACGCAAGAGAATCCAATACAGAAACGCCTATAAGCGGCTTATCACAGGTAACCGCCATCATCTTTACAGCAGACATACCTATACGTATACCTGTAAATGAGCCGGGGCCTATTGATACAGCAAACACGTCAATATCCCTCAGAGACAGTGACGTAGCCGCCATTAAATTATCTATTAGCGGAATCAGCTTTTCGGAATGAGTATTGGCAATATTCAGGGTAAATTCCCCTAAAACACGCCCGTCAACAATTACTGCAACAGATGCAGGTACTGACGTAGATTCAACTGCAAGTATCTTCATATGAAATGCCTCTGTAAATTAAAACTTAACCGTTATTTCTCTTGACGACATATCCTCGCCATATTTAATTTGTACGTCTATATGGTTGAGTGGCAGCCTGGAACCACCGCACTCGGGCCATTCTATTATAGAAATTGCATCAGAATAAATATATTCATCAAAGCCTATATCATCCAGCATATCCTCACTGTCAAGGCGGTAAAGGTCGAAATGATATATGTTTACGTTTGCCGGATACTGATTTACGATGGTAAAGGTAGGGCTTATAACATTATCCTTATTAAACCCAAAATAAGAGGCTATCCCCTTTGTTATAGCAGTTTTTCCTGCGCCCAAATCTCCGTAAAGAAGAACACAGTCACCCTTTTTCAGGTATGAAGCTATTTGATAACCGATATCTATAGTTTCCTCTGTTGAATGCGATACGTATGTTTTTATATCTGTCATAAATGCAAAACTCCCGAAACACGCTTATACAAAGGAAGAGATACAAGACAAATTACCGTATATTTTAACAAATTAAACGGTATAACCGCCCAGAGAACATAAGTTCTTAAATCTATGATATGCTTATTTGCACTGTTCATAACTGCGATTATCGTTTCAATAGGCATTATCTTGCTGAAAACAGGAATACTGATATAAAGGTTTGTAAAAATAGAGGCTGTAACGGCACATACTATTCCCACAATCATTCCAAGTAACGCTGTTTTGAATGTTTTTTTATGCTTATACATAAGTGCGGCAGGTATAATGAAGGACATACTTACGATTATATCTGCTATGTTTCCTGCGCCTGCAGTGCCGTCATTCTTTATGATAAAATGAAGAATGTTCTTTATAAAAACTATCAGCGTACCCGCAACAGGTCCCATTGAAAAGCCACCTATAAGGGACGGTATGTTGCTTAAATCAATTTTTAGGAATGATGGAAAAATTGGCAGTGATATTTCCAAAAACATAAGCGCAAGGGCTATGGAAGATAATATCCCTACCTTTGTTATGTATTTGACCTTATTGTTCATTAAGTGTACCTCCATCAAAAACGATACAATATTATATGTTTTCAATCACGATATTGTCAAGAGTAACAACATAATTTATCAACCGTTAGATTATATTCCGCATATATGGATTAAGGCGTTTTTATTTATTTTTCCGCAAACAGCCTGTACCTCTCCTGTGGAAAACGTATCTGCGGCGCATTGTCTTATTTCTTCAGGGGTTGTATCCTTTATTCTTTGTAAAACGTAATCCTCATCAAATTTTTCACGGGATAAGAATATCTTTTTTGCATTACGCTCCATAGCTGAATACGTGCCTTCCTTATCAAAAATATAAGAAATTTCAAAAAATTTCTTCGCGCGGTCCAATTCCTCATTACTTACACCGTTATTCATAATATCACACAATTCATTTCGGCATAATTCTATGATTTTAGTGTAATTTTCTGCAGAAAATCCCGTTGAAACTGCAAAAACACCGCTAAACGGATATTCGTGCACCGTAGCCTCTACATTGTAAACAAGCCCGTATTCATCACGTAATACGGAAAAAAGCCTTGATGAGCCCGAATTGCCTACTATATTTGCCAAAAGTAAAAGCGAATATATTCTGCTGTCGTTCCTGTTATACGATAAATATCCAAAGGAAAGCTGCATTTGGGACGTATTGCGCTTTATGTGAATAAATTCATTAGAGATCCTTTTAACCTCCGGTAAAACAACAAGCGGAGCCCCTGTTCTAACATTCGTTATATTACTGTCAAGGAGCTTTACAACCTCACCGATATCCGTATCTCCCGCAACAGAAACTATCATATTGGAATGTGTGTAGAATTTATTGTAAAAAGAAATCAATTCATCACGTGTTATCCTCTCAACATCTTCCCTTTTTCCCAAAATAGGATTACCCGCAGGATGAGAGCCGTATAATTTTTTAAGCATTGTATCCTGTACAATATCCTCAGGATCATCCTCACTGGTATTTATCTCTTCAATAACAACACGTTTTTCCTGCTCTATATCATTTTCGTTAAATAAAGGGTTTTGAAGAATATCAAACAGGAGTGAAAATGCCTTTTCCATATCCTGCTTTATTATTTTAACGTAAAAGCAAGTATACTCCTCAGAGGTGTACGCATTAAGGCCTGCGCCAATAATATCCATTTCTCTGGAAATATCCTTGGCAGACCTGTTTTGTGTACCTTTGAAAAGCATATGCTCTGTAAAGTGGGCTATACCGCAATTAAAGCCCTCCTCACTGAAGCCACCGCACTTAATCCACACACCAAGAGTAACCGTGTAAGAATGTGGCATGCTTTCAACAACGGTATCCAAAACACCCTTATATTTCAAAAAATCAGCTGAATTTGATTTCATTAAGTTTCCTTCTTAAAACAAACACTCGGGAATATATTACGCTTACTCCCGAGTGCATTTTGATTTATCTATGTGAATAACCGCCAACAAAATCAGTCGTTATTCTTTTTACCCTTGAATTCTCTGTTCTCGCGGCGGGGACGCTCTCTGCCTGAGGAGGAATTTCTGGAAGGTCTTTCAGAGTTGTTTCTTCTGGGACGCTCAACGTAACCCTCGGGCTTAGGAAGAACGTCTTTTCTTGAAAGATTGATACGATTCTGAGCGTCTATCTCTGTAACAAGAACCTCAACCTCATCACCTATGTTCAAAACATCCTCAACCTTTTCAACAAACTCATAAGCAAGCTGAGACATACGGCAAAGACCCTCTTTATTGGGGAGTATCTCAATAAAAGCACCGAGTCCGTCCATTATTCTTACAACTTTACCCTTATAGATCTTGCCGACCTCTACCTCTGCAACGATATCCTTCACCATCTGAAGAGCCTTATCTCCGGATTCCTGGTTAACTGCATAAATAAATACGCGGCCATCATCCTCGATATCGATCTTTGCACCTGTTTCAGCAATAATGCCGTTGATAACCTTGCCTCCGGGTCCGATAACCTCACGGATCTTATCGGGATGGATTGTGATAGTGATAATCTTGGGTGCGTACTTTGAAACATTCTCGTTAGGCTTATCAATAATCTCTGTCATCTTGCCAAGGATAAAGAATCTGCCCATTTTTGCCTGATCAAGAGCCTTTTCGAAAACCCTTCTGTCGATACCGTCAATCTTAATATCCATCTGGATAGCTGTGATACCCTTTGAAGTACCTGCAACCTTGAAGTCCATATCGCCAAGGAAGTCTTCCATACCCTGAATATCGGAAAGAACAGCCATATCATCACTTGTCTTATCCTTAATAAGACCCATTGCAATACCTGCTACGGGAGCCTTAATGGGTACGCCTGCATCCATAAGAGCCAATGTGCTGCCGCAAACAGATGCCTGTGATGTTGAACCGTTGGAACTCATAACCTCAGATACAACGCGAATTGTGTACGGGAAATCGTCCTCTGAAGGGATAATGGGCTCAAGAGCTCTTTCAGCCAAAGCACCGTGGCCTATTTCTCTTCTGCCTGTGCCTCTCATGGGCTTTGCCTCGCCTGTGCTGTAAGGCGGGAAGTTATAGTGGTGAATATATCTCTTGGAATCGTCCTCCCAAAGACCGTCAAGAATCTGAATATCTGTTTTAGCACCGAGAGTACATACAGACATTACCTGTGTCTGACCGCGTGTAAACAAGCCTGAGCCGTGTGTTCTCGGGAGTAAGCCAACCTGAACGTTGATAGGCCTGATTTCGGTAAGATCTCTTCCGTCGGGACGTACGCCTTCCTTAAGAATTTTCTTGCGAACAATTTCTTTTGTAATGTTATAAATTACCTCGCCAACTTCCCACTGTCTGTCTTCAGGATAAAGATCTGCAAAATGCTCGAAAATCTGTGCATCTGCAGCATCCTGTGCAGCCTGGCGCTCCTGTCTGTCCATATGTGTAAGAGCCTCACGAATAAGCTCTGTACCGAATGCACGAACGTCTGCGTCAATATCATCACCGGGAACGAAAAGCTGGAAATCTCTCTTTTCCTTGCCGCATTCAGCAATAATCTGCTTCTGGAATTCGCAAATCTGCTTGATGTAATCGTGAGCAAGCATAATTGCCTCCAGCATCTGATCCTCAGGAACCTCGTTTGCACCTGCTTCAACCATAAGGATAGCATCCTCTGTACCTGAAACTGTAAGGTGGAGATCACTCTTTTCACGCTCTGCAGAGTTGGGGTTGATTACGAATTCACCGTCTACCAGGCCAACTACAACTGAGCCTGTAGGACCGTTAAAGGGAATGTCTGAAATGCAGAGAGCAACAGATGATCCGATCATAGCAAATGCATCCGGCGGAACATCAGGGTCAACTGAAAGGGGCATTGCAACAACCTGAACCTCGTTTCTCATTCCGTGGGGAAACAAGGGACGGATAGGTCTGTCTATAAGTCTTGATGTGAGTATTGCCTTGTCTGTGGGACGGCCTTCTCTTTTAATAAATCCACCGGGGATTCTGCCTACAGAGTAAAGTCTTTCCTGGAATTCAACACTTAAGGGGAAGTAATCCAGGCCAGCCTTAATGGATGTAGACGCTGTTGCGGAAACGAAAACAACTGTATCGCCGTACTTAACTGTACATGCGCCGCCAGCCTGTTCAGCTATTCTACCCATTTCTACGGTTAAAACCCTACCTGCAAGGTCCATAGAATACGATTTGATATTCATTCTTTCTCCTTCTATTTGCATCCAAAACCGCATTCCTTAATGCAGCGTGCAAATTCTCATATATTAATTCATTAATTTTCAGTAAAATGAGCGGCATAAGCCGCTCAAAGCTTTTACTTTCTCAAACCGCACTTCTTAACTATCTCGCGATAACGATTTACATCAATATCATTGAGGTAGCTCAAGAGACCTTTTCTCTTACCAACCATGATAAGAAGACCTCTTCTGGAGTGGAAATCATGAGGATGAGTTTTAAGATGAGCATTAAGATGATTGATTCTTTCTGTAAGAAGAGCAATCTGTACTTCTGCTGAGCCTGTGTCTCCCTCATGAAGACCGTACGATTCGATAATTTCCTGTTTTCTTGCTTTGTCCATAACAAGCAATCTCCTTTAAGTAAAATAATACGCCGTTTATCCAAGCCTGCGTCGGAGCTTCGGAAAGCTGGGATAAGGCAACGCTAATATTATACACCAAAAAGCTTTTTGTGTAAAGTATTATTTATTATATATATAAATCTCCGCTATTTTTTTGTTTTTTGTTGTTGCTTTATTTGAAAACATAGTGTATAATGTTTGAAGTACATACTATGTAGGAGAACTAATATGGCTAAGAAAAAAGACATAACAAGAAATCCGCCTTCAATTTTTGAAATAGCAATCTGCCTTCTTATGATTATCATAATGGCTTTCATTGCTTGGCAGTTAGTAAATATCATCGGTTCATCATCTGAAAAGTTTGAAACTTGCCTGGATTTCCAGGAAGCAATAAAAACAAACATTGAAAAGTGGCGTTTGGAAAACAATAAGTCCGAAACTGAATTCCCCACTTCAAACGAGCTGGTAACGTATTTCAAAAACGGCGCTATCCCTGTATGCCCCGATTCAACCACAGGAAACATTATTGCGCTTTATAATGAGCACACAGGATTCGTTCAGTGCCCCAACCATGTAAAGATTGATGTAAGCATTACACCTACACCTGCTCCCACACCTGCTGCATAAGCAAAGCATTTATTCAAGTATTAAAAGAGCGAATTTATATTCGCTCTTTTTTTGTTGTAATAGCTTTCCCTTTCACAACATAAATTTAACTATCACTGATTACAAGGAGTTGAAATATGGAAGGCAAGGCTATACAAAATAAAAAAAATATACTTTCAAACTTCGTTTTGAAATGCAGTATCACGGTATTGAGATCGGTTGCAATATCTATTGCATTAACAATTGTATTATTACTTATAAGCGCATTAATACTTTGGTTGTTTGAGATTCCTGACAACGTAATACCCTTGTGGGTACAGATCGTACGCCTGATAAGTATTCTTATAGGCGCTATACTTTGCGCTGTATCCGTTAAGCATAAGGGGTGGCTTTTAGGTGGTGTGTGCGGCGCTGTTTATATATTGCTTTCAATAGTAATCGGGGCGTTATTTTTTGATGAATTCATGCTCACCAATATTCTTATTTCAGATATAATATTTGCAGTAGGCGTAGGTATTATAGGCGGAATAATCGGAGTAAACCTGAATAACAAAAAACATCAGAAGATATAATCGGCATCAATGTAATTATCTTAAAAAGGACGGGAAAACATTTTCTCGTCCTTTTGTAAAATTCATCTTGTATATTCCAGGGGATTAATTATCTGCCCATCCTTAAAAAGCTCAAAGTGAATATGGGACTCCTTAATTGATTCCTCAATAGGTATCTCTCCCGATACTGTACCAAGAATCTGTCCACGGGCAACCAATTCATCATACTGTACACTTGAAGGATCTATGCCGCTGTAAAGCGTACTGAAGCCATCCTTATGCTGTACAATTACAGTTGTGCCGTACAGAGGATCGTCAATAATATTTGATACGATTCCGTCTGCTGCGCAGCGAACCTCCTCACCTATTGAGCATTTGAAATCAACGCCTGCGTGTGTGGTCCATTCATCAAGAGTTTCTGAAAAAACGAGCTCATCATCGCTGAAATCGTTTATAACGCTTTGTGCGTCAAAGGGTAGTTCGATAAAAAAGGAAACCTCTGTATCACTTGAAACAGGCCCCGAGGTAGGCGTTGGCGTTTCAATAACAGGTGGAGTTACCTGTATTACAGGGGTAGGTGTGCTTACGATAGGTATAGTTGCCGTAGGCCTTGGCGTAATAACCTCCTGGGAATTTACCGGGGGTGTATAATTGTTTATTATATCATTGGTGTTCAACGGAGGGCTGACAATGGGCTCATTTGAGCCTGATACGCCTGCAATTATTGCGCCCAAGCCTGCAGAAAGTAAAACAAATGCAAGAGCGGCATATACAACGTTTCTTCTGATTGTACTTTTTGCTTTTGATGCAGGGTTGTTTTTATACTTTGTATCATCATTTTTACTGTGCATATTTTTCTCCTTACAGTTAAATATATCAAGCCTTTTTGCTTCACATATATATTTGCCTTAATCAAGGAAAAAAATACATTTATAATATTTTATTTCGCCCTTTGAATCAACGTATTTACGTAGTAATGATACAAAATATCAAAATAATCAGAGCCGTTTTTAGCCATTTGATTTGCGCCGTTCTGGCTCATACCTACACCGTGTCCCCAGCCGTAGGTTTCCACAGTAACGTAATCTTCACTGTATTTAACGGTAAAATCTGCAGAATTAAGAGAAAATTCTCCTCTGAATGAGGTGCCCTTTACAACCTTATTCCCTATCTGAATTTTATCTACTCTTCCCCCTTCGGTATAAGACAAAACCTTTACCTTATCCCTTACGTTTTCTTTGGTTATAGAGTTATCCCCTGACAAGGCTCTTAACCCGTTTATAAAATCATCGATATCTATTTTCTTTGAATTGTAATATCTTGGGGCATTTTCCTCGTTTTCGCTTTTTACACAGGTATAATAGGGCAATTTTGCCACAAAAACATCCTCGCAGGCCTCGGTATATCCGTTGCTTGTTGAAAAATAGAATACTGAAATAGGCTTACCGTTGTACGTTATTATCTGACCGTCTGTATTGTCTACGGCATCTGCATACATACTGTAATATTTATCATACTTATCTCCCCAGGATGAAGCCATTTTTTCAGGGCTTTTATACGCCTGACAACACGAGCTGTTTGTACAAACGCTTGCCTCTTTATGGGTTTTACAGTGCGCTGTGGAATACGTACTGTGCCTTGCCATAACGTAGGTTCTCGCCGCAATAGCCTGGGCCTTAAGAGCCTCTGCCTCAAACGTTGTAGGCATTTCTCCTGCAACAGCGCATATTAAATACTCACGGAGAGTTAGCTCCTCATACTCCTTTTCCTGATGATTATATACGGTAAGCTTCAAATTACTGTCATACGGAGTATGCAACGAATTGTTTTCCTTTATATCCGTTTCACCCGAAACATCTGTAATATATGTATCCGGCTCCTTTTTGACATCAAAAATAAAATCAGCACTTGCCTTTAACAGAAAAGTGCTGAAGGATATCATTACTATAGAACAAAATAAAATAACGCACGCAAATACAAGCTTCAGTGTTTTCATCATACGGACAGCCCCTTTATTCTTTTGTATAATTATACTGTCCAATAAAAGAAAAAATGCTCAAATTATTTTTTGAGCATTTTAAGCTTGTTTTCAATTTGAATATCTATTTTTTCAATATAATCGGGAGCGTATTTATAATTACACTGCCTTTCAAGCAGCATATTATCTCCGTAATACATTTTACTTACAGCCCCTGCCCCTGCGGCAAGAACACTGCACCTATCATCCATCATTCTGATATTATATATACAGGCGTGTCCGGGCTTAATAAAACCTACGTTTTCAGCATTACCCAGGGTGTATTTTTGCCTGTAAAGATAATACGGAATATATCCGCTTTCAAACAGTCTGCCGTATATATCAGCAGATAGAGAAACAAAATCTATATCACTTGATTCATATATATTTACGCTCAGCTGGTTTATAATTGAGGCATGCTTTTTTGCCAGAGAATGTACCGTAATACCCTCGGGAGATAAGGCAATAAGCCCCTCAAGAGTATTGAGCATATCTGCTTGTGTTTCAGACTGAAGCCCCAATATAATATCTGTATTTATGTTATGGAAACCTAATTCCCTTGCCATGTAAAAGCAGTTAAAGAAATCCTGTGAGGTGTGCGCTCTTCCTATAAGAGAAAGGGTTTTATCAGACAGAGTTTGGGGATTTATACAAATTCTTGTAACCCCTGCATTTTTCATAGCCTTTAATTTCGAGTATGATATCGTATCCGGCCTGCCTGATTCAACAGTAAACTCCGGAATATTGCGCTTAATTACTATCTTCCCCACAGCCTCCATAAGCTCAGCAAACTGCTCCTCTGAAAGAGATGTAGGCGTACCTCCACCGATATACAGGGATTCAACCTCGCCTTTGTAACCGGCGTCTATCGCCTCAAGCTCCTTCTTTATAGCTGATACGTATTTATCAAGATACTTTTTTGCCCTTGCTACCGTATCCGAGGGGAATGAGCAATAGCTGCATTTTGTTGTGCAAAAAGGGATATGCACGTAGAATGAAACGGCATTTTCCTTAAGAGGATACTTTTGCTGTTCTATACAGGTTTCAACAAGGAGTTTCGCCCTTTCGCGGGAAACATCGTACTCTTTTTGAAGGTCATAAACAGGATTATTACTTGCCTCAACCACCCTTTGGGCTATTGTAAGAGGTCTAACACCCGTTAGCATACCGTAAGGCAAAGAAGCACCGCTATTTTCCTTTAATACGGAATATACTGTGCTTTTCATTTTACCCTTCAAAGCGCGCCTGTAAAGAATTTTATCATCATATTCTTCAATTACATCTGAATAACGTGTGATTTCACCGCCCTTTTGAGGGTACGAAAGAGTAACGCACCATTTTTGAGGTGTGAAATTATGGGTACAGGAAAGATAAAACAAAAAATCCTCTTCCGTTTTATCCTTTGAATCCTTAATAATTACTTTTTCGGTGGGATAAAAGGACCTTATAAGCTCTCCCGCTTCATTTGCAAGCCCTTTTTCATCAACATACAGTACAATCATAAATCTTTAGTATTTATTTTCAGTTATACTCTGTACGCCGTTATAATATCCTGCGCAGCGTAATTTTCCTTTTTTTCTTTGGAGATTGTGCTTTGAGATCCGTGGCCCGGCAAGACACAGGTTTTACCAGGCAGCTTAAACAGCTTATTTTTCAATGACTGAGCAAGCATTTTTTCGCTTCCCAAGGGAAAATCGCATCTGCCTACGGACGAGGCAAACAGTGTATCTCCCGTAAACGCGTAGCCTTTAGTATAAAGCGTAATTCCTCCGGGAGTATGGCCAGGAGTTTCTATTACAGAAAGCGTTACGTCGCCAAGGGTAATGTTATCCCCGTCGCTTACGTATACGTCTGCGTCAAACGACAACGGCCTTCTTGAAAATTTTGAGGTTAAATTAAGCTCGGGATTGTTGAGCAATTCTTTTTCGTTTACACCTGCAATTATGTCTGCACAGTAATTTTGAGCTATATCCTGCGCTGCAAAAATATGGTCGAAATGAGCATGAGTAAGTATAACGTGCTTAACATTAAGCCCAAGCTCCTCTACCTTACTCTTAACAATATCCACGTTTCCGCCCGGATCTATTATTGCGGCAGATTTTTCCTTGCCATATACTATGTAACAGTTTGCGCCTAAAATACCCAAGGGCATAACAGTAAAATTAAGCATTTTTACCTTCCAGAATTATAGTTACAGGACCGTCGTTTATACTTTCAACCTTCATATCAGCCGCAAAAACGCCCTCTTGAATTGGAATACCGCTTTCAATAAGGCGGTCTGCAAAATAGCGGTACATAGCCTTCGCCTCTGTTGGCGCCATTGCAGATGAAAAGCTGGGGCGCGTACCCTTTACAGCATCACCGTAAAGAGTAAACTGGGATACTGCCAAAATTTCTCCCCCCACGTCCTTTACGCTTAGGTTCATCCTTTGCTCGTTATCCTCAAAAATACGCATGGAGGTTATTTTGTTAACCATCCAATCCGCATCGTTCTGTGTATCGTTTTTGCCTATTCCTACATAAACAAGAAGCCCCTTGCCGATAGTGGCAGTTACCTCTGAATCAATAGTAACGCTTGCCCTTAAAACGCGCTGAATTACAACTCTCACCTAAAACCCCTTATTCATTGGTTCTGAAGGCGTTTTTTACGCCCTGCTTTGCTTTTATCTTATTTATAAAATTGTTCAACTGGTCAACATTTTTCAGGTTAACGGATATTTTAATAACGTTTTTATGTCTATCGAGTGATATAATTACAAGCTCCATGCCTATATCCGCTATCATAAGTGTAATATCAGCGGAAAGCTTGTTAATATTCACTCCTGCATCAGCTATAACCGTAACTCTGGAAAGGAACATACCCTTATAACCGTCGTCCCACTTTACATCAACCATTCTGTAATCACTGTTTTCCGTTGAGGCTATATTCGAGCAATCAAGCCTGTGAACGCTTACACCGTTACCCTTTGTAATGTAGCCTACTATAGGATCTCCCGGTATAGGATTACAGCAATTCGCAAAGCGAACCATAACGTTATCAACGCCGGGGATATAAACGCCGTGGCACGTTGATTTCGAAGGCTTTTTGCCCTTGAGATTTGCTTCTGCAAGAACAGCATCGGGATTATTCTTCTGTTCCTCTTTATAGTATTCTATAAGCTTAAACAGAACCTTGTTTGTAGTAAGGCCGCCGTATCCGACAGACGCGTACAAATCGTCTGGATTTTTGAATGAATAGCGGGACAAAACGTTTGAAAGAGCATCCTTTTTGACGAGCTCACTCAAAAGATAGCCCTGGCGCTTTGCGTCCCTTTCAAGCATATCCTTACCGCGTATAACGTTTTCATCACGGTTGGTTTTCTTGAAATACGCCTTAATTTTTTCCCTTGCCTGTGTGCTCTTTACAATATTAAGCCAATCACGGCTGGGACGCGCCATTGAAAGTGTTCTTATAGATACAACGTCGCCTGTCTGAAGAGTATAGTTCAAAGGAACCTGTTTACCGTTTACCTGGGCGCTTGCGCACTTATTACCTACCTCGCTGTGAACGTGGTATGCAAAGTCGATAGGTGTGGAGCCCTTGGGTAAGCTTTTCAAATCACCCTTGGGAGTGAATACAAGCACCTCATCTACTACAAGGTCCTCCTTAACGGCATTTATAAAGTCCTCTGCATCGTGATCCTCACTCTGCCATTCAAGAAGCTCACGCAAACGAAGCATAAGGCTTTCGAAGGAATCGTTTGCAGACTGCGCTGCATCCTTTCCCTCCTTGTATTTCCAATGAGCCGCAACACCGTATTCGGCAACACGGTGCATTTCCTCCGTTCTTATCTGAACCTCAAACACCTCTCCCCTTGCGTCAATAACAGTAGTATGAAGGGACTGATACATATTTGGCTTAGGTGTTGAAATATAGTCCTTAAATCTGTTGAGAACGGGCTTCCATAAATCGTGCACGATACCTACTGCCATATAGCATTCCATTTTCGTTTTTACGATAACTCTTAATGCTATAAGGTCGTATATCTGGCCAAATTCCTTACCCTGAAGGTACATTTTTCTGTAAATACTGTAAAAATGCTTCGGTCTACCCTCTATCTGCGTTTCAATACCTGCTTCGTCAAGCTTCTGCTTTAAGGCTGAAATAAGGCTTTGTACATACTGCTCTCTTTCAACGCGCTTATAGGCAACCTTTTTACTTAAATCGGCATAGCCTACCGGATCGATAAATCTTAATGAAAGGTCCTCAAGCTCCCACTTCATCTTAAACATACCCAGCCTGTGAGCAAGGGGGGCAAATATTTCAAGAGTTTCGTAAGCCTTCTGCCTTTGCTTATCCTCACGCATAAATTCCATTGTGCGGAGATTATCGAGTCTGTCTGCCAGTTTAATTACGATAACTCTTATATCCTTTGCCGTAGCAACAAGCATTTTTCTCCAGTTTTCTGCCTGTGCCTCCTGAGAGCTTGAAAATTCGTATTTTTCTATTTTTGTAACAGCATCAACAAGATTTGCAACGTCTATGCCAAAATCCGCAGTAAGCTCCTCCTTGGTATAAGGGGTATCCTCCACAGTATCGTGAAGCAAGCCTGCAATAACGGTATTTTTATCCATACCAAGCTCTGCAAGAGTAATTGCCACGCTTATAGGGTGAATTATATATTCGTCTCCTGAAAAGCGTGTCTGACCGTCGTGCAACAGCTTTGCCTTAGCGTACGCCTTGGCAAATGTGTCCCACGCATTCTGTCCGTAATGTTTTACAAGGGCTTCCCTTAACTGTAATTCTTTATCTGCGGTAGTCTTGTTGTTTTTAGCCATTTGAAAAATTAAGCATCCTCGTATTCTACAAGTGATATAACATTATAATCTGAAAGAAGCTTTCTTCCTCCCAAGGGAAGCAATTCGCTTATAAATGCAAAGCCCACAACTACCCCGCCAAGCCTTTCCACAAGCTTTGCAGCTGCCAGGGCTGTTCCTCCTGTTGCAAGAAGGTCGTCTGCTATGATAACTCTCTGACCGGGGAGAATTGCATCTACGTGTATTTCCAGCTCATCCTCGCCGTATTCAAGGCCGTAGCTTTGAGATACAGTTTCTGCAGGAAGCTTTCCGGGCTTTCTTACGGGAACAACGCCTGTACCAAGTATATATGCCATAGGTGCACCTACAACGAAGCCTCTTGCCTCTGGGCATGCAATTACATCTGCATTAAGGGGACGGCAAATTTCAACAAGCTTATCAATAGCAAACCTGTATGCCTCTGGGTTTTTAAGAAGAGTAGTGATATCCTTAAAGCTTACACCCTCCTTGGGGAAATCCTGAATTTCTCTGATTACCTTGCGTAAATCCATTTTCGTTAATCCTCCTGCTGTTATTATCATTTTGATAAATTCATATATGCCGAATACAGTACGCTTTCGGCTAATGATTTTTTATTTACGTTACTCAATATCTCGATTTTTATCATACCGTCTGCTTTATCTTTTTTTATAAAGCCAAGCTCATAAAAAACGTCAAGCATTAACGTAACCGAGAATTCATCTATCGGGCTTTTCTCGTCCTTATAATACATTCCGTGTAATTTGAATATTGTATCATAAAAATCCTTCTGTGAAAACCATCCAATAAGCTTTGGGGCAATATTTTTCAAAAAAACATAAAAACGCGCAAAATCCTCACGTGTATATTTTTCGGAAAGAATTTTATTTTCCCCTTCATTATAGTATATTATATCACTACTTACACCTTCGTTACACGTAAATACAGTATTATTCACTTTATTCCCCAAATAGATGCTGTTGAATTCATTTACGGGAACAGTATGCGCGCCGGGTGAAATAAGTATACAGTTTTCTCCCCATTTTCTTTTTTTGGGAAGCTCCGAAAGATATATTTCGAATTTCTTTAATACGCCTTTTTTATACAATCCGCTTAAAACATCTATTACAGAATCTATACCGGTAACGGCTACAAGCGTACCCTTTACGCTTTCGCTTATTTTTTCAACAATGTCCTTGCCTGAAAGTGTACCCTTTGCTGTATCATCGGACCCTATAACACCTGTACGAATAAGCTCGGGGGTTACAGTAAGCATATATTTTTTTATGGCGTCAATATCCGCGTCATTTACTATTCTTAACGATATCTTATGTACGTTTGCCTGTACCTTTTCAACACCCTGCCTTTTATTAAGCTCAATGGAGTACAGTACATCCTTATGTACATCTATGTTATATCTTTCGAATGAATCTATCTGTCCGAAGGAAATACAGTCTACACCTGATATCCCGTGCTCCATAACGCTTCTGATTGTAGATTTATCCTTACCTATAACTGCAAGATTGGTAAGAGATACGTTTTCGGAAAGAAATACCGGCGGAGAATTATCCTCCCCATAGGGCTCCAGCCCTTCCAATTCCTTTGCCAAAAAATAATCCACCGATGAAACGCTTACGGGGCATTCATAATCATCATACGAAACCATAATTTCTTCTGAAAGATTGTTTTCTGCATATTCGTTTATTTTTCTTATAAATTCATCGTATTTGTCCTTTTTAAGGGAAAATCCCGCCGCCTGGGCATGCCCGCCAAAGCGGTCAAACAGGCTACTGCAGGGGTTTAACGCATTAAATATGTTGAAGCCCTGTATACTTCGTGCAGAGGCAACATAGGTATCCCCCATAAGGGACATAACTATTGAAGGGCGGTAAAATTTATCCGTTATTCTGGAGGCTACTATACCTATAACGCCCTTATGCCATCTTTCACCGGACACAACGATTATTTTTTCTTTTGTAAGATTACGGCTATCAAGCTGCTTTGATAAATCGCTTAAAATATCTGCCTCAACCTGCTTTCTGAAGTCGTTACATTCACAAAGCCTGTGCGCCAAAGCATCGGTTTCCTTTCTGTCATCGCTTATAAGAAGCCTTAATGCAGTTATTGCAGAATCCATACGGCCTGCTGAATTTATTCTGGGCGCCAATATAAAGGCAATACCGTATGAATCGACGCTTTTTTCAACCTTATATGCTTCAAGCTTTAAGGATGCGATGCCCTGTACCGGCTGTTTGTTGATTTTTTCGAGGCCTTTTCTTACGTAAAAACGGTTTTCACCCGAAAGGCTGACAACATCAGCAACTGTTGCCAAAGCCAGAATATCGTAGTATTTTGAAGCTTCCTCCTCACCTACCAATGCCTCAATAAGCTTCATAACAATACCCGCGCCGCATAAATCCTTAAAGGGATATATACAGTATTTTTGCTTGGGATTAAGTACAACGTCAGCATCGGGGAGTATTTCAAGAGGAGTGTGATGGTCTGTAACTATAACGTCCATGCCCATTTCCTTGGCAATAGAAACCTCCTCAAGAGATGTAATTCCGCAGTCGACTGTAATAAGTAATTCTGTGCCTGATTCAGCAAGAGATGCTACGGCGTTTTTATTCAGGCCGTATCCCTCCTTGTTTCGGTCCGGTATATAGTAGGATACGTTTGCATTTGAGCTTCTTAAGCATCTGTAAAGCATAGCAACAGATGATACGCCGTCTACATCGTAATCGCCGTATATCGTTATTTTTTGCCCCGATTCAACAGCCTCATTAATGAGATCTGTTGCCTCATACATTCCGTACATTAAGAAAGGATCATTTCTTAATTCTTCACCGCAATCAAGAAACGCCTTAGCATCTTCAACACAATCCATATGTCTGTTATACAGCACTGCCGCCGTAGTAACAGATACGCCTAATTCCGCCGCCAGAAAGCTAAGCAACGCAGGATCTGCTGAACACAATGACCTATACACAGATAATAATCTCCCAAAAAGCAAAAAGGGGTATAGCTTATAATTCCATACCCCTTTGAAAATTCAACTTAACTATCTTACTTGCTTATAACGTAGTAAGGTATCATTCCGTAAAGTGATGTTACGAAAGCAATAACTGCTGACAATGCCAAAGGCAGGAATATTGATGAGAAATGTCCGCCAAGGATTCCTATAACAAGGAATGCAGCTATTGCGACTACGCAAAGGAATGCGCAGGCAGGCATAGCCTCCTTGATGCCCTTTGCAAGAACAACCTGTCTGTCCTCCTTGTTCTGCATAGAAACTGAAACCTCGTCAATTTTATCCAATGCTATAAATGCGATAACCATTGAGATTATAGCTGCAACGTGAGGTACTACATAGAATGAAGCTGTAAGCCTTGTCTGAATTATGAGTGAAAGACCTACAGAAGCAAGCGCTGAAAGCAATGAGCCTGCAGCAACAAGTACGCCTGTTCTGACGTTATGCTTAATAGCTGCATAAATACCTGCAACAACAACCATAACAACAAGAGCTATAACAGGTACGAGGCAGTCTGCAAAATATGACGTGCCTTCAACAGAGCTTACAACTGCTGTTTTAGGGTCAACACCGTATTTATCGCACAAATCCTTGACAAGCTCATCCACAGATTTATCTGCATCATTTAAGCGGATATCTGCTGAAAAGCCATCGTTATTTCCTTCAATGTTATACGTCTTATACAGTGTGTATAAGCTTGTATATCCGGCAATAGCCTCCTCTGCTGATGCAACATCTACCTCTTTATCTGCTTTGATAAGAACGTAGTAATGATCCTCATAAGCGATATCGAAGTTTGCACCTGCGATAACTGTAACAAGAACACCTGCAAGAATTAAGGCAACACAAGCAATAACAACTGCTAATTTGATTTTATTCAGATTTGAACAACATGCTTTCATGGTTATTAATCCTCCACACGCTTTGCTGCAAACATCTTTTTATTTGATATCTGCATACCGCACAAAATATTCATCATAAGCTTGTTTACTGTAAAGTGGATAATTGCTGTTATAACAGAACCAACAATTACTGCGCTGCAGAAATCTGCAAGACCACCGTTTGCGAACGTAACTGAAACAAGTGAAAGTACGAATATTGTTCCGGCTGTACCCAATACAGGATAAATTGTCTTTTTGAAAGCAACGTCAACAGATGTTTTGATAGGTCTGCCTGAAACAGCAACCTCTTCCCTTACCTTTTCAAGGTAGATAACGTTTATAACAGCCGCTATGATCATTGCTGTTGCAACACCGATTATACCTGCATAAGACATTGATATACGTGAAACAATGAGAAGCAATACTGTAAGAAGCATATTAACTACAAGGGAAATTGCAGTCATAACGCCGGGCATTCTGTATATAATAATGAAAGCCAGGCAGATTACCGCAAAACCGATAGCCATTGCACGGACTATTGCCGCACCGTTATACGTGCTCTGCTGTGAATATGAGCTTACCATGGTAACCTCACCGTTTATAAGACCTGAATCCATAAATGCACAATATGTAGCCGCATCTGTAAATGAAAGGCTTCCGGAGAGAAGAATATGCTCAACATCCATAACGTTTGTAATGGAAGGAGATGCTATTGTTACACCGTCAAGCTTGAGGTGGAGAGTTTTACCTACATACTTTTTAGTGATCTCCTTAAAGTTGGCTGCACCCTCTTCTGTAAACTCAATAACGATACCGGGATTGTATGATGCATCGTATCCTGCATAGAAGGAGTCAAAATCCTTTGCTGTCATTATTACTTCCTTTTCGTCGGGAGCATAAATTTCAACAAGACCCTCTGATGCAAATGATTCTGCAATGTCTGCATCATGTACTATTCCGGGCATAGAAACAATGATAACGTCATCATTACTCTGATAGCTTACGCTGAAATCCTTCAAGCCAAGGCTTATAAGTCTTTTTTCGTATATCTCTATTGTTTCGGCAATAGCAGCCTCTTTATCCTCAACATCATCATTGTACTCGATTTTGTACAATGCACACATGCTGTCGTTCAATTCGTTACCTGTGATAAGCTCACCGTAAAGATCTACCAATTCAAAAGGAGTCCACAAGGGCATTCCTGTAAATGATATTACAGTGAAAAAAGCAACTACAAAGAAAATTGCCACAAAAGCAATAATATTCTTGGTTCGTGTATTTTTCATACAACTTCCCTTTCCTAAAAATAAATATGTCAAATATTATATTATATACATTGAATATTGTCAAACCGATATTTTGCTCATTTTTCCAAATTAAGCTCATCATCGTAAAGCTTAAGAGCTACTGCAAGCTCTATACGCTTTTTTTGAATATCGCAGCCAAGCTTATACTGCCCGGAAACATCTCCTGTTTCGTAGTATGAGTTTGCAGAACATCCACCGCCGCAGTAATACTTTGCCCAGCATGAATCGCACTCAGGCTTTGACGTAACCTTGTTTGTAGCAAATTCATCCCTTAAAGCAAGGCTGTATTCACCTGTTACAACATTACCGATAAGGAATCTCTTTTCACCTACAAATCTGTGGCAGGGATAGATATCACCCTCGGGAGTAACTGCAATATATTCACGGCCCGCACCGCAGCCTGACATACGCTTTGCGGCACAAGGACCACCCTCAAGGTCTATAATAAAATGGAAGAAATTAAATTCATTACCGTCCCTCTTCCTCTGAAGCATACCCTCTGCCAATCTGTCGTATGATGCAAGAATTTCAGGAAGATGCTCTTCCTTTATTGCAAGGGGATGATCCTTAGGCAGAACAACAGGCTCAACAGATATCTGCTCAAAACCGCAATCCGCAAGATGCAATACATCCTTATCGAAATCAAGATTCCTTGCTGTGTACGTACCTCTTACATAATGATCCTTTTCTTTTCTTGCTTCTGCGAATTTCTTCACGTTGTCAATTATAAGATCGTATGTACCCTTGCCGTTTTTGGTTTTTCTGACGGTATCGTTAACGCACTTTCTTCCGTCTATGCTCAAAACAACATTTACAAATTCCTTATCTGCAAACTCTATAACCTCATCGGTTACTGCAAGGCAGTTAGTGGTTAACGTAAAACGGAAACGCTTTTTCGTATTGTTTTCAATTTCGCGGCCGTATGCTACAAGCCTCTTTACAACGTCGAAATTCAAAAGAGGCTCTCCTCCGAAAAAGTCAACCTCCAGAAAACGACGCGTACCGGAATGCGCCACAAGAAAATCAAATGCCTTTACACCTGTTTCATACGACAATAACGAGCGTTCTCCCAAGAAAGAACCCTCGTGAGCAAAGCAGTATTCGCAGCTCATATTACAGTCGTGAGCTACGTGCAAGCACATTGCCTTAATTACGGGTGAATTATCGGCCATTGCTGCGGGCACCTCCGGCGCCTTGGCAAACAGCAAATCCTCTTCTATAAGCTGCTTCATTTCACAGACGCAGGCTTGGATTTCTTCCTCTGACCAATCCTTTAATTCATCCGGGATACCTACAAAATCAAACTCGGGTCCAAATGCAGCCACCTCGTATGCGAGGCGGTCAACATCGAACACCGAGCCGCTTTCGGTATCGAGAATAACATACTTCCCGAGTGCCTTATATCTGTGTATCATTTTCAGGCTTCCGTTTTCTTGCTTTTCCTAACGCAGCGCTGATTACCTACTGTGCAAGATGTCTTGCATGCAGACTGGCATGATGTCTGGCATTCGCCGCAACCTGTGTTAGCTGTATTTTTTACTGTTCCTCTATGTGCAACCTTGATATGTGTCATGTGTAAAACACCTCCATAAAAAATCTATTACACATTATAACACATCTCGTTAAAAAAGCAAAGACCTTTTTTATATTTTATTTCCAGAGAAATACTGTTTTCCACCCTCAAACACCTAATCCTTTACTTGACATTCGGTGTGTAATATATTAGAATAATAGAAATTTTTATTTGGATGGAGATTTATATACATCATGGGAAACAAAGCAACAATGGAAAAAATCATTGCCCTTTGCAAATCAAGAGGCTTTATATACCCAGGCAGTGAAATCTACGGTGGCTTAGCCAATACATGGGATTACGGCCCCTTGGGCGTTGAATTCAAAAACAACGTCAAGCGTGCCTGGTGGAAAAAATTCGTTCAGGAATCTCCCTACAACGTAGGTATGGATTCCGCTATACTTATGAATCCTCAGACATGGGTTGCTTCAGGCCATCTCGGCAACTTTGCAGACCCTCTTATGGACTGCCGTAAGTGTAAGGCAAGATTCAGAGCAGACAAGCTTATTGAGGATTATTTTGCTCAAAACGGTATTGAAGGTAATGCAGACGGCTGGAGCAATGAGGAAATGGAAAAGTATATCGCCGAGCACGGTATTGTATGTCCTGAATGCGGCAAGCAGAATTTTACCGATATAAGACAATTTAACCTTAAGTTCAAAACCTTCCAGGGCGTTACA